>DASYYQ010000145.1:0-23819 GCA_035933545.1 Candidatus Acidiferrales bacterium
TAAGCTCGAGGCCATTGAAATCGATATCTTGCCTGGTTCCGATTGTCTTGATGTAGTTCCTCCCACCGGGGCCTGCGGAGGGATATAGGAAAATTCTCTCCATGCCTAGGCTAATCCTTGGCGAGGAGGCGGTTGGCTTCGAGGTAGGGCATGGCGCCATCAGTCATGGTCTCGAAGGTGCCGTGGTCGCGAATGTGTTTGGCGATGCGCGCGGTGAGGCCCATCGAGGCGCGCATAGGGCCGGAACCGATGCTGATGCGAGCGACGCCGAGCTTTTCGAGTTCGCGAACGGTAGGTGTGCCGGCCGTTGCGAGAATATTGAGCGGGCCGCGCACGCCGCGGGCGATTTGTGCAATTGTCGCGGGATCTTTCACGCCGGGGGCGAAGAGCGATTCGGCGCCCGCGTCGCGATAGGCGTTGAGGCGCTCGATGGTGCGCTCCGCGCGTGTGGCCGGCTCGCCAATTTCTTCCAGAAAAACATCAGTGCGCGCGTTGATCACCAGAGGAACGCCGCGCTTTTTGGCGGCGTCGAGCATAGCGCGTAGCTTCTGCTGTTGCAGCTCGATGGGAAAAAGTTCGCGTGAGCCGTCGCTGGGACAATCTTCGATGTTGCAGCCGACCGCGCCCGCTTCGACGATAGCGATGGCGGTTTGCGCGAGGTCTTCGGGCGTTTTGCCGTAGCCCGCTTCCATGTCCGCGGTAACTGGAACGGAGACGGCGCGTGCGATGCGCGCTACCACTTCAAGCATTTCGTCGCGCGAAATATTCTGACCGTCAGGATAGCCGAGCGAATTCGCCACCCCTGCGCTGCTCGTGGCGATGGCCGGGAAGCCGGCGTCTTCGAAAATGCGCGCGCTAGCCACATCCCACGCATTTAGCAGCACCAGACTGTGAGAAGCGTGGTGAAGCGCGAGCAGTTTATGCGCTTTTTCGGCTTGGATTGAGGACGCCATCTACGCTTGAACTCCGGATTGGTCAAATAGCAGGCCGCCGCAAACAAGCAGCAACGCACCTGCTCCGATCATTTCATTGCCTATGAAGAATCCCATCGCGCCCGCGCCGACTGCCGCCTCCAGCAGCACGGCCAGACCGCAGAACAGAACAAGCAACTTGCGCAATCTCGTTTGGGTGAGGCCGGCCAGCAGCGCGACAATCGCAATTACGACCCAGTGCCACGCGAGGGAAAGAAAAACGACCCGGAAGCCTATTTGCAGGCCGGGGTTCAAGTTCGAGGCGCTCAATGCCGGGAAACCCACTTTGTATCCGCCAACGCAATGAAGCGCTGCGCTCACGAACAGCACCAAACTGCCTAAGCTGACGAAAACGCGTGCAGCCTTGTTGCGGCCGGTCATCGAACCTCCCAAGGGATGCAGTTTGAACGGGCCTATCTCAAGAAGTTCTTAGGACGACCGGCTATTCTTCTTCGTCCACAGAATGAGCGCCGACCGTTTCATCGGGAACATCGCCCACGCGGCCTTTCAGGCGATCATACACGGAATAATGGCAGGTCGAGCCGAGCGCTTCGTTGTAATACGTGGGCACGCCGAGCGAAGAGCGCAGCTCTTCATTGAATTTGCGCAGGTCGGCGAGTTCGCTGACGATGACCGGCAGCTTGCGCCCGTCCCGCGTAATCAGGAATTTCTGATAGCCCGCGTCCCACAGTTGCGTGAACTGGCCGTTTTTCATGATGGCGGGCAGTTCGGTCATTTGATACCTGCCGTCGGACGCTTTGCGAAACTCCGCGCCGCAGCCGTATTTCTCGACGCGTGCGACGCCGCCGGAGCTGCGCACGGTGAATCCTGTTTGCGCCAGCACAGATTCAATTTTCTTGGCGTCGAATTTGGAGTTGACGTACCACATGGAGCAAACAGATTAAATAATTACGCGGCGAAAGGCAACAGCGCGGGTGGCGCCCCGGGGCGAGTCGCGCCGCATGAGAGTGAATCGCGGAGGTATGGCATAATGCTCGGCTGGCTTTCGGGCCACACGAGCACATGGCGCCCATACTTTCTGTGCGAGAACTCACCGTCAGGTTCGGGGAACGCACGATCATTCAAAATTTGAGCTTTTCCGTCGAGCGCGGCGAAAATGTGGCCATCATCGGGCCAAACGGCGCGGGCAAAACCGTCCTGCTGCGCGCTTTGCTGCATCTGTTGCCGTACGAAGGCGTCATCGAGTGGGCGCAGGAAGCGAAACTGGGTTATGTCCCGCAGAAAATCGCCGCCGACCGGCAGCTTCCGCTTGACGTGAACGATTTGCTCGCGGCGAAGGCGCGGCTGCTGAAGCTTCCCAAACAAAATGTCCGGCCGGTCGCGGAGCGCGTGGGCGTGTCTCCCGAACTGCTGGATAGCAGCGTCGGCGTTCTTTCCGGCGGTGAATTTCAGAAGGCCTTGATCGCATTTGCACTGTTGGGCAATCCCAACGTGCTGCTTTTCGACGAGCCGATGGCCAGCCTCGACGAACTCACCGAGGAACACGTTTACGATTTGCTGCGGGACTTGCAGCACGAGCAGCACCTGACGGTTTTGCTGGTTTCGCACGACCTCAGCGTGGTGTATCAGTTTGCGACCAACGTTCTTTGCCTCAGCAAAGGAAAGCCGTGCTTCGGCCCGCCGACAGAAATTCTGACGCCACAAAATCTCGAGGCGATCTATTCCGCGCCGGTGAAATTCCACCAGCATCATCACGAGTGAAAGAATTTGCATGACTGCCTCCGGCGAAATTTACGGCGTAGTGCTGGCGCTGCTCTTTGCGGTGGCTGCCGGACTGGTCGGCAGTTTTGCGCTGATGAAGCGCATGCTGCTCGCGAGCGATGTGATTTCGCACGTGGCGCTTCCCGGGCTCGGGCTGGCATTCCTGTTCGGCTTCAATCCAATTCTTGGCGGCGGCGCGACGCTGCTTTTGGGCACGCTGCTGATCTGGCAATTGCAAAGGAAAACCGGACTCGCGACGGAAGCCATGATTGGCGTGATATTTGCAGGCTCTGTCGCGATTGGCGCGGTTTTGACTCCCAAGCAGGATCTTGTCGAAGCGCTCTTCGGTAAGTTTGAGAGCCTCTCGCTTCCGGCATTCCTGATTGGCGTTGCCGCGGTGGTTCTGGTCATTGCGGTTATTTCCCGCTTCAAAGACGAGTTGATTTTGGGCCTGTTTTCGCCGGAATTGGCAGCGGCTGGCGGAGTGAAGCTCGACCGGCTGAACCTTTATTTTTTGATGATGTTCAGCCTGTCCGTTCTGGTGGGTCTGCGCTTTTTGGGCGCGCTGCTGGCCGGCGCGTTGATTATCATTCCTGCGACGACGGGCCGGCGGCTGGCCAGCGACCTTTCGCATTTTCTGATTGCTTCTTGCAGCGTCAGTTTGCTGGCAGTTGCTTCGGGCTTTGCGGTGACGCATTTTCTGCTGCCGAAATACAGCCCCGGGCCGGTTATTGTGATCATTTCGGCGGCGCTGTTCATGCTGAGCTTGCTGAAAAAGCCTGCTCGCGCTTGAGCAACCGCGGCGCCGCGTGATATGGTCTGATTCATTATGAGCGCACCCGCATCGAATCCGCTGAATCCATACGCATCGCATCTCGGTGACAAAGACCCAGTTGAAGTGATTGCGTCCACGCCCGGCCTGCTCGCTGCGTTTATTCGCACGCTTGGGCCGGAGCGCGCCGAAAAAAAACCTGCGCCCGGCAAATGGAATGCGCGTGAAATCATCTGCCATCTCGCTGATTGCGAGACGGTGTTCGCGTATCGCCTGCGGCAGACGCTTGCCGAGGAGCATCACACCATTCAGCCTTTCGACCAGGAAAAATGGGCGGCGGTGTATGGCGCCTATGATGCGCCCGCGGCGCTCGCGGTTTTTTCGGCATTGCGGCGCTGGAATTTGGCTTTTATCAACGCGGCCTCGGCCAGCGCTTTTTCGAAGCGGGTGACGCATCCCGAGCGCGGCGACATGACGTTCAAAGACATTGTGGAGACCATGGGCGGGCACGATTTGAATCACATCAAGCAGCTCGAAGCCATCGCTGAGAAGCGCTAAGGCCGCGCCTTGCACGCCAGGCTTGCTGGATCTCCTCCTGTTTGACGGCGAATTTGCCTCGTCTAATGCTGCTGGATGCCATTCCCTGTAAAGAGCCTGAAATTCGCTACAATTAAGGCATAGTTGAATACTAGCGAGACTCCGCGCATCTAATGCCAAAGAGCGAGATTTTGGTGGGTAGGGCTGTAAGCACAGCCGGAGCGAATTTGGCGTCGAGGCCTATTCTAAATTCGGAATTGCGAGGGCGAAAGGCCCACGTAGGCAGCAGTCTGGCCGAGCTTGTCGGCAATACGCCGTTGCTGCGCCTGTACGGAATGAGCGCGGCTCTTCCCAATGTGGAGTTTCACGCCAAGGTGGAGTGGCTCAATCCGGGCGGCTCGGTGAAGGATCGCGCGGCGCTGGCTATGATTCGCGAAGGCGAGCGCAGCGGCGAGCTTATGCAGGGCAAAACAATTCTCGATGCCACCAGCGGCAATACGGGAATTGCTTTTGCCGTGCTTGGCGCGGCGCTGGGATATTCCGTAACACTGTGCATTCCGGCGTCGGCTTCTTTGGAAAGACTGCGTACGCTGCGCGCGCTGGGAGCTGAATTGATTTTGACGCCCGGCGAAGATGGCTCTGACGGCGCGATTCGCCGCGCGCGCGAAGTGTTTCAGCAGAATCCAGGGAAATATTTTTACGCCGACCAGTACAGCAATCCAGCGAATCCGCGCGCGCATTACGAAACGACGGCGCCCGAGATTTGGCGGCAGGCGCAGGGCCGCGTCACGCATTTTGTCGCCGGACTGGGTACCAGCGGCACTTTCGTCGGCGTAACGCGCAAGCTCAAGGAGTTGAATCCCGCGGTTCGCGCCATCAGCGTGCAACCGGACGATCCATTTCACGGGTTGGAAGGCTTGAAGCACATGGCCACAGCGATTGTGCCGGCTATTTATGACGCGTCGCTCGCGGATGCAAATATGACGGTGCGCACGGAAGACGCCTACGCCATGTTGCGGCGATTGGCGCGCGAAGAAGGGATTCTGGCGGGCGTAAGCTCTGGCGCGGCGCTTTCTGCGTGCCTGAGGCTTGCGGAAACTTTCGAGCCTGGAAAAAAAGCGGTGATCGTCACAATTTTCCCGGACTCCGGCATGCGTTACTTGAGCGAGCGTTTCTGGGAAGAACAGCAGGAGAAATAGTGCTTCGCGTCGCCCAGACATTCATCGAGCAGATTCACAAGCACGGTGTTCGCGATTATCCCAATGAATGCTGCGGAGCGTTATTGGGACTCGAAGAAGAAGGGCATCGCACGGTTTTGGGTTTGCTGCCGCTGGTGAATCAGCGCAACGACTCGCCGCGAAACCGCTTCTCGATAACTTCCGAGGATGTGCGTCTCGCCGAGAAAGAAGCGAAAGCCAAAGGATGGGAGCTGATTGGCTGGTATCATTCGCATCCCGATTCGCCGGCGCGGCCCAGCGAATTTGATCGCCAGCACGCCTGGCCGTGGTACAGCTATATCATTTTTCATGTGGCCAATCGCGAGCCGCGCGAAATGCGTTCCTGGCGGCTGGATGATGATCGAGCCAAATACGCGGAAGAAAGCATCGAATTTGTATCCGGCGGAGCGCGTTAGCAATTGCGCCGTGGCAAATCCACTTTGGACGAAAGTTATCTAAAATGGTTGCAAGCGAATGTTCAACATCAACGAGGAGAGAAGCATGGCCGTGAAAGTGATCATTCCCACGCCGCTGCGGCAATATGCCGGAAAACAGGAGAGCGTGGAGGTTAACGCAAAAACTGTGGCCGAGGCGCTCAATTCATTGACGTCGCAGTTTGGCGATTTGAAGCGGCATCTCTATTCCGACGAGGGAAAGCTGCGCAGCTTTGTGAACGTCTACGTCAATGACGAGGACATTCGCTATTTGCAGAAGGAAAAGACGGCGGTGCAGCAGGGCGATACCATAAGCATTGTGCCGTCCATTGCCGGAGGCAGCGGTATCGCGGGAACAGTTCGGTCAAATTGATCTCAAGGATTGAGGAAATGGCGCAAGTAAAAGAAGCCACGAAAACAACAGCGGGCGCCTCGGGGCTAAGCAATGAGGAAGTGCTGCGCTACAGCCGGCATTTGATCATGCCGGAAGTCGGCATGGATGGGCAGCTTAAGCTGAAAAACGCGAAAGTGCTGCTGGTCGGCTCAGGAGGACTGGGCGCGCCGCTGGGATTGTATCTTGCGGCCGCCGGAGTTGGCCGGCTGGGGATTGTGGATTTCGATGCCGTGGATTTCACGAACTTGCAGCGGCAGGTTACCTTTGGCACCAGCGATGTGGGCCGCAAAAAGCTTGAGGCGGCACAGGAACGCCTGAGCAATCTGAATCCCGAGATTCGAATCGACACGTATGAGACAAAGCTGACCAGCGAAAACGCGCTGGACATTCTGCGAGAATACGACATCGTGGCCGACGGCACGGACAATTTCCCCACGCGCTATCTGGTCAATGACGCGTGCGTGCTGCTCGGCAAGCCCAATGTCTACGGCTCGATTTTCCGCTTCGAGGGTCAGGCCAGCGTCTTCGGCTATCCCGGCGGACCATGCTATCGCTGTTTGTATCCCGAACCGCCTCCGCCCGGTCTGGTTCCCTCCTGCGCGGAGGGCGGAGTGCTTGGCGTGCTGCCGGGGATTATTGGCTGCATTCAAGCGATGGAAACCCTGAAGCTGATTCTCGGCAATGGCCAGCCGCTGGTTGGACGCCTGCTGCTTTTCGACGCGCTTCGTATGCGCTTCCGCGAATTGAAATTGCGCAAAAATCCCGATTGCCCGGTATGCGGCGAACATCGCACAATTACAGAGCTGATTGATTATGCGGAATTTTGCGGCATTCGCGGCGAAGAAAAGGAGCAGGTGGTGAGTTCTGAAATACCGGAAATGACGCCCAAAGAGCTGAAGGCGCGGCTGGATCGCGGAGACGATCTTTTCATTCTCGACGTGCGCGAGCCTCACGAATACCAGATATGCAATCTTCAAGGGCATTTGATTCCACTGGGTGATTTGCCAAAGCGCATCAGCGAACTGGACAGCTCGCGCGAAATCGTGGCGCACTGCCGCAGCGGCAAGCGCTCCGCCGACGCCGTACAGTTTTTGAGCAAAGCGGGTTTCCGAAAAGTGTGGAACTTGAAAGGCGGAATTTTGGCATGGTCGGATGAAGTGGATCCGTCAGTCCCAAAATATTGAGTTCGAAGGCATTCTGGCGAAAGGATGAAATGGCCGCGACAAAAATTACAATCCGAGACAATGGCTCGATCAAAATCGAGGGCGATTTTGAGATTGTCGATTCGCAAGGGCGCGCCTTTGGGCTTGGCGGACGCACCCAAGTGGCGCTATGCCGATGCGGCCGGTCCGCGAACAAGCCGTTTTGCGACGGCAGCCACAAGCAGTGCGCGTTTGAGAGCGTTGTCGTCGCAAGAGAATTGCCCCCGAAAGATACGCCTCCTCCACCTCCAAAAATGTGATGGCGGGGCCGATTCCCACAGTGGAACGCGCGATTCAGTTGGTAACATTTCGTCCCCTCGCAACTTGAGCTCATCGCAGATGGAGTGTTACGGAAAGCGCCCGCCTCCGTAAGTTAAGCAAAAACAAATAGTTGCGATACCGCTTTGTAGTGTATCGAACGGCTACTCGCTTGCTCCAATGTTTCATCTTGGGGGGACTTGTGTGTGCCGGGGGCACGATTGGGCCTATCAGTTAAGCGAACGATTGCATCGAAACAATTCAAATGGGGCGCCTTTTGGACCGTACTGACGGTTCTTTTCACGATTTTTCTGTGGTCGCTTCGCCGCTATGATTATTACCCCGACCCGCTGCTTGAACGTTACCTTCAGCTCGCCGGAACCGTTCTCGCCTTCACCTTTGCCGCCAACGCGTTCGTGCGTTTTCGTGGATTGCACGACCGCATCTCGCTGATCCTCGCTTTCGGATTTGGACTAGCCGGGCTGATCGAGATGGGCGCCAACCTCACGCCGCATGTCGCCAGTTTGCAGGCTTCGGTTCCGCTTTCCTGGATGGTCAGCCGCACACTACTGGCAATTCTGCTGGTCGCCGCGCTGGTGATTGAGCGGAGTGTGCCGCTCTCCCGTGAACCCAATCGCGAGATTGCCTGGGCGCTGCTGATCGTTGGCTTGATTTCCTATCTGACCAGCGTGGTGTACTTCGCTGTGCCCGCGGCGGTGAAAATCTATCCTCATGCGTTCATACCGCGGCCTTGGGACCTGGTTCCTGCCGCGATTTATGTGGTCGCCACGGTCGGCTTCTGGCGCCGGCTGAAGCACGCGGCCTCCGCTCTCGATCGTTCCTTATTTTTCTGTGCGTTCATCAATGTGGCCTGCCACATCACGATGAGCCAGTCCTCGGTGCGCTTCGACGCAGCTTCCGGCGCAGCGCAGTTTCTCGAGGCCGCAGGCTACGCCATCGTGCTGGCAGGTGCGCTCCTCGATAACGCTAAACTTTTTGACCAGGTCAGCCGGCTGGCCATCAGCGACCCGCTCACTGGCCTGGCGAACTACCGCCGCTTGCTCGAAGTGATGGAAATGGAGCTGCAGCGCGCGCAGCGCACCAATCGCGGCTTCGCCGTGGTACTGCTGGATCTCGATGGCCTGAAAAAAATAAACGACAATCATGGGCATTTGGTCGGCAGCCAGGCGCTTAAGCGTCTCGCGAATGTTCTTCGCGTCCATTGCCGCGCAATGGATACCGCGGCGCGCTATGGCGGAGATGAATTCGCGTTGGTTCTGCCGGAGGCGGAGGAAGCTGTCGCCGTGCAAGTGACGCACCGCATTCGCAAACGTTTGCTCGAAGATGGACAGCAGCCGCGCATTTCCGTGAGCGCCGGAGTCGCCGTTTATCCGCGGGATGGTCTGACCATTGAAAAGCTGCTCAATTCGGCCGATAGCACGCTTTATGCCATGAAGGCGAACCGCAGTTTGCAGGGCGGGGAAAATTCACAAGCAAATCCTCGCGGAAACCAGGGGGCAGAAGAATGGCGACCGAAGGAAGAGAAAAATTTCAGGATTTCCAGATAGAACGAAGTGAGCCGCGTCTGCCGATGCAGGTCGGTGTGCGCATCTCGGGCAACGCTTTCACTCCGGGGCTCGAAACTACATTCACGGAAAACGTCAGTTCGCGCGGCGCGAGGGTGCGCAGCGTCCGGCGATGGAGCACTGGTGAAAGCATTTGCGTAATGTCGCTCACGGAAGGATTCCGCTCGCTGGCTCGCGTGGCTTATTGCGAACCCAATCGCGATATGGGCTTTGCGATTGGCGTTGAATTCCTGGAGCTTGAAGGGCAGTGGGTGCTTGCTTCCTCCCCGTCGCCGGCGGACGTCGCTTAATGCGCCGGATTTTTCTGCAGCGTGCAAGCCTTATTGAACGAAGCCGACGGTCGGCTCGGGCGCGGGGCCCGGCCCTTCAGTGATAGGCCCAAACTGCGCTTCATAGCGCGTGATGTTTTCGGTCAACGCGCGCAGCAGCCGCTTGGCGTGCGCCGGACTCACGATGACGCTGCTCACCAGCTTCCCCTGCGGGACGCTGGGGAAAATGTAAATGAAATTCAGCGTGAATTCTTCCGCATTGTGATGAATCATTACCAGATTCGAATATTGCCCGACTAATTCCTTTTCGTCGGCTTTGATTTGCACTTGCTGTTGCTGCTGTTTCGGCGCTTCGGCCATGAAATCCTCCGCGTGGCGTATTCCCGCCCACTATAGCAGAAGTGAAAGTTGCGCTGGCGTGAGATGTTTTCGGGGGGATGCGGTTGCGAGATGCGCACGGTATGGCCACCGGATCGTTGACGCGCTCTTGAGTTAAGTGTAGTTTAGCTAATGAGTTTAGCGCGGTTAAGTTATGCCAGGCCGGAAAGATAATCCCAATACGCCAGTCTTTCAGCCTGCGCAGCCGACCACTGAATCCGCATCATCGTCTTCTATCGGCCGGCAATTAGCCGGCCTGCTCACGCATGAGGATCTCGACCGCGCGCAGGACCGCTGGCGCGTCGCGCGGGCGCGCCGGAAAGGCCGCGCTGCGTTCTCCTTCAGCAACCTCCGCTTGCTCTGGCTCCTGGTGGGGCCGGGCGTGCTGGTTTTTCTCGGCGAAAACGATGCTCCCAGTATGCTTTCGTATTCGGCGACCGGCTCGCGCTATGGCGTGGGCTTCTTCGTTCCCTTTTTTGTCCTTACTTTCGTGATGGGCTTCATTGTGCAGGAAATGACTGTGCGCTTGGGCGCGGTGACGCATCGCGGCCATGCCGAATTGATCTTCGACCGCTTCGGCAAATTTTGGGGCTTTTTTTCGATGGCCGATTTGGTGCTCGGAAATTTCCTGACGCTGGTCGCTGAGTTCATCGGCGTGCGCGCGGGATTAAGTTTTTTCGGAGTGCGTCCCGGCGTGGCCGTGGGCGCTGCGCTGCTGCTGGTCTTCGCGGTGGTCACTACCGGGCGCTACTGGACATGGGAGCGAATCACCCTCGGCCTTGCGATTTTCAACTGTCTTTTCATTCCCGCTGCGCTGCTCGCGCATCCTGCCTGGTCTGAGCTGGGCCACGCTATGATTATGTGGACGCCACTGCCCGGCGGCGACAGGGGCCAAATTATTTTGCTAATCCTCTCCACCATTGGCGCGACGGTCACGCCCTGGATGCTCTTCTTTCAGCAAAGCGCGGTCGTCGACAAAGGCATGCAGCCTCGCGACATTTCCGCGGGCCGCGTGGACACTTTTCTGGGTGCCGCGATTGCTGCTCTCGTTGCTATCGCCGCTTTGGTGGCCACCGCTCCGCTCTTTCACCATGGAATTGCCGCCGCCGATTTTCAAGCCGCGCAATTTGCACAGGCGCTTGAGCCGTTGATTGGCCGCGCCGGCGCCGCAATTTTTGCGCTGGGAATTTTGGAGGCGGGCGTTGTCGCCGCAATCGCCATTTCAACTTCGTCCGCATACGCATTTGGCGAAGTGTTTGGGACGGCGCACAGCTTGAACCGGCCATTCCGCGAGGCTTGGCCCTTTTATTTGATTTTGTCCGGCTCGGCTTGTGCGGCGGCTGCGCTGGTACTCGTTCCGCACGCGCCGCTTGAATTCATCGTGCTGGTGGTGAACGTCATCGCCGTGCTGGCCATGCCGCCCGCGCTGGCGTTTTTGATGATGCTGGTGAACGACGCGCACATCATGGGCGAGTACGTCAACACTTTCTGGCAGAATGTAGCCGGCGTCACGGTGACGCTATTGCTGGTTATCGCGGGCTTGGGATTCGGAATTACCACGGTGTTCCCGCAAATCCTGGCTCGTTGAAGCTGCTAAATCTTTTTGTGAATGTGCCAGAGCGATTTATGGAATCGAAAAAGAAAGACAAAAAAGCCGCGTTCATTCCTCAAGGGCAGGAGCAGGAACCGCTGCGCGCCAAACAGCCTGACCTGAAAGATCCTGAAGTCGTGCTTTCGCTGCTCGAAGCTGATCAGGTGGTCGCCGCCAAGCAGGGCACTCGGTTTGGGCGTCGGGAATTGTCATTCAAAGTGCGGCTCATGCTGTGGGGGCTGCGAATTTACGTTGCAATCATGCTGGTGATTGTCGCCGTTTCCATCTTTCGAGCGCTGCATGCCCATTGATTGTTCTCAGGCCAACTCTTCAGCAGCGGCGCGCGTCTCACGAATACTCTTGATGACGCGCTCATTTGTCGTTGCAGCTTTGCTCGCCGCGAGCTTTGCGATTTGCGGTTGCGGAGGCTGGAACGTTCCGCCCGGGGCGAAAACCTGGAAAAATCCGATTCCATCGAATCCAGCGACGCTGGCTGCCGCGCGTGAGCTTTACATTCACAACTGCCAGAAGTGCCACGGAATTCGTGGAGACGGTAAACTGCCGCCGGACTCGACGTATTTCTACTCGACCGAGCCGACGAATTTCACCGACGCGCGAATCGTAGACTCAATGAGCGATGGTGAAATTTTCTGGAAAATCACTCACGGCCGCAAGCCCATGCCGGCATTCAAGAACAAGCTCAGTGACGAGCAGCGCTGGGAACTGGTGAATTTAATTCGCGCCGTCGCGCATCCCGTGAGCGCCACAACTCAAAAATAATCGCAAGCTTTATTTGATCTTTGCCAGCGCGTCGGCGACTTCCTTGACATCGGGCACCTGCAAAATTTCGTAATTCTTGAACCACGCCACTTTGCTGCTGCGGTCAATAATGGCGATAGCGCGCCCGGTGATTCCTTTTTCCGGCAGATACATTCCGAATTTTTCCGCCACCGCGCCGCGCGGCTGAAAATCGGCCAGCAGCGGATAGCGAATGCCCATTTTTTCCGCCCACGCTTTGTGCGACCAAACGCTATCCACGGAAAGTCCCAGCACCTGCGCATCGAGCTTCTCGAAATTCTTCATGTCGTTCACGAAGCATGCGTGCTCGTTCGTACACACCGGGCTCCAATCGAGCGGATAAAACACGATCACCACGTTCTTCTTGCCTTTGAAGTCGCTGAGCTTCACATCTTTTTGCTCCTGATCTTTCAGCGTGAACTCCGGAGCTGCGCTTCCTACGGCGATGGCCATGAATCCTCCTCAAAATTTCAATCAGCAGAATGACTGGCGCGATGCGTGTCAAAAAAGCAATCCATCATAAACCGAGCGCGCCACGCGAGACAAACAGTTGCCAGCGCGTATATACTTCCGGCGATGAAAATTTTGCGCGTTATCGGCCTCACGCTATTGATTGCTGCGCCGGCGATTGCCCAGACCAAGTCCGGCGGCCCCGCAGCCGCCTCGAAACCCTCTTCGACCGAACAAATGGTTTTGCCCAGCCATGGCGAAATGCTGCTTGGCGTTTTCTACCTTGCTGCCGGCAATGGTCCCCACCCCACGGCCATCATCTTCCACGGCTTTCCAGGATACGAGCAAAACCTTGACATTGCGCAATTTCTGCGCGCTCACGGCTGGAACGTGCTGGCCATGCACTACCGCGGCTCCTGGGGAGTGAAGGGCAATTTCTCCTTCGAGCACTGCGCCGAAGACGCGGACACGCAAGTGCAATTCATTCTTGATCCGGCGAACGCGCGAAAATACGGTATTGATACGCATCGCGTCATTGTCATCGGCCACAGCATGGGCGGATTCATGGCCGCTTCCGCCGCAGCGCACAATCGCGGCGTTGCGGCCGCAGTGCTTATTTCTGCATGGAACCCAGCAGACGACTACGCCCCGATTCGCGCTAAGACCTGGGCTGCCGCCATTGTCGTTGAGGCGAAACGCCTCGCGAGCGACAACAATTTGCTTCCTCTTGCCGGAACCAGCGGCGAAGCGTTGGCTCACGAGATTTACGAGCACCAGTCAGCGCTCGACATGAACAATCTCGCGCCGGCTATTGCGCCCCGGCCGGCTTTTGTTATCACTGCCAACGAAGGCCTTGAGCCTGTAGATCACGCCTTCGCGGAAGCGTTGCGCAAAGCGGGAGATCGCCAAGTTGCCGAACGCCACTGGAACACCGATCACAGTTATTCCGGCGAGCGTGTAGCACTCTCGAACGCCATATGGGAGTGGGCCGAGACAAGCCTGCCGCACTGAGAAAGCCGCGAAATTTTGCCCCGCATGTGCTGAGGCGTCGCGCCCCCGCGGATTTAGATATACTGAATCGTGCCGCGAATCCCCACTCACAAAGCCTATCCGGAACTTTCGTTTCGCTGGCGTTCGGACAACTTGATTTCGCGCCTGCTGGACATGCCTGCGGAATGCGTTCACCTCGACTCGCATTCTCCTTGGATGGCGACATTTCTACCGGACAATCTCTATCTGCAGGGCAGAAATGTGAAATTGCGCGATGCGCGCCGGCCGGAAGTTTCCCTTTGCCGCGATTGCTTCGCAAAAGTGTTCGAAAAAGAAGTCGCCGCGTACAAAGGGCGAGTTGTGGCCTTCGAGCCGGATCCGGAATCCGTCACGCAATGTTTTTTCGTTGCTGCGCCGGATTTCGATTTTGCTGGCGTCGAGCCCGCGGTCGCGCAGGCGATTGGCGCAAGGCTCGCTCAGGACGAAGGCCCGCAATCGTGCCAGGAATGCCAGCGGCCTGCGGCATGGCTGTGGTTCTCGCGCGAACAGGTGCCCCATCTGGATGCCGTCGACAAAATTTCCACTGTGCCCAGCGAACATTTCTGCGCCGAGCATGGCGCGCAGAAGCTTTGCCGGGTGCTCACTTCCATCGAGCATCTCAATTTATTTTACGTCAATGCGCCCTACGGCGAGGGCGGCGCTTACCTTTGGATTTAGCGCGGGGCTTGGCGTTTCCGCGCGAGAGCTGCGCCTGTTTTTTTCGCGGCAGCTTGGCAAAAACCAGTTCGTAGGAATTGCGCAGCAGGCGTTCGAGTTCCGCCGGCGTGAGCGCTTCACGTGTTTCCAGCGCGATCCAGGAATAGCGCGCCGAGTATGGCGCGGGAATAATTCCCGGGCGCTCGGTCAATTCGGCAAATTCCTCGGGCGTGCATTTGAACGACAGCCATACGCGCGCCGGCACGAGCACCAGCGCCGCAAACATTTTGCCGCCCACTTTGAACACCAAATCGTCGCCCCATTGCAGCGACTCAGTGGCGTGCGGCATTTGCCTGCAGTATTTGCGAACCCAGTCAATATCCATGCGTCCTCAAAGGTTCACGATCGAGCGCAACGGAGCCAGCATAAACAAAAAAGCCGCAGGAACAAAATTCCCGCGGCCAAAACGATTCTTGGGCGCCCCTATTTTTGCGCCACAGCGACGCGCTGCAAATTCTCGCCGAGCATTTCATTTTCCTGGCGAAGTTCTTGCGGCAGCCGTGAGCCGAACTTGTCAAAAAATTTGCCGATGGCCGCCTGCTCATCCGCCCAAGCGGCCGGATCCACATTCAGCAAATTCCGCATGGCGTCGGCGGAGATGTTGAGGCCGCTCAAATCGAGCGCGCCTTCGGCGGGAACGTAGCCGATGGGAGTTTCCACAGCTTTGCCGCGGCCTTCGATGCGCTCGAGCATCCACTTCAGCACGCGAACATTTTCGCCATAGCCGGGCCACAAAAATTTGCCGTCTTCGCCTTTGCGGAACCAGTTTACGTGGAAAATTTTTGGGGGCTTGGCTGCGCGTTTGCCCATTTCCAGCCAGTGCCCGAAATAATCAGCCATGTTGTAGCCGCAGAAGGGAAGCATAGCCATAGGATCGCGCCGCGTCACGCCCACCGCTCCCGTGGCTGCCGCAGTCGTTTCGGAAGCCATGGTCGCTCCCACGAAAACTCCGTGCTGCCAATCACGCGCTTCGAACACCAGCGGCGCCACTTTCGCGCGCCGGCCGCCAAAGATGAACGCGGAAATCGGCACGCCTTCCGGGTCTTCAAAATGCTTCGAAATCGAGGGCGATTGCGTCGCCGCAACTGTATATCGCGAATTGGGATGCGCGGCGTTGCCCTTGCTCGGCGTCCAGCGCTCGCCTTTCCAGTCAATCAAGTTTGGAGGCACCGGGCCGTCTATTCCCTCCCACCACGGCGTACCCTCGTTGGTCATCGCCACATTCGTGAAAATCGTGTCGTGATGAATCGCGGTCATCACGTTGGGATTGGTTTTGTTGTTGGTGCCCGGCGCGACGCCGAAAAATCCATTCTCCGGATTGATGGCATACAACATCCCATCTTTTCCAATGTGCAGCCAGGCAATATCGTCGCCAATCGTCTTGACGCGATAGCCTTCGTCTTCCAGCGCCGAAACCATCATCGCCAAATTCGTTTTTCCGCACGCGCTCGGAAACGCCGCGCACATATATGTTGTCTTCCCCGACGGATCCTCCAGCCCCAAAATCAGCATGTGCTCGGCCATCCATCCCTGCTCACGCGCCATCCAGCTCGCGATGCGCAGCGCGAAGCATTTCTTGCCCAGCAGCGCATTCCCGCCGTAGCCCGAACCCACGCTCCAGATTAATTTTTCCTCCGGGAAGTGTAGAACCAGCCGGTGTTGCGGGTCCATGTCGCCCAGCGAATGCAGCCCCGGCACAAAATCACCAGAACTCCCCAGGCGATCCAGCGCCGCTTTGCCCATTCGCGACATTATCCGCATGCTGGCCGCCACGTAGGCGCTGTCGGTAATCTCCACGCCCACTTTGCTGTATGGCGATGTCGCCGGCCCCAAAATATAGGGCACTACATACATAGTCCTGCCCTTCATTGCCCCGCGGAAAAACGGCTCGGCCTTTTTCTTGGCTTCTTCGGGAGCCATCCAGTTGTTCGTTGGCCCCGCGTCGGATTTTTGCCGCGTGCAGATGAACGTCACGCTTTCCGTGCGCGCCACGTCGTTGGGATTGCTGCGATGAAGATAACAATTGGGATAGCTCTGCGAATTGAACTGCACGAATGAGCCGTCGCTCAGCATTCCTTCAACGAGTTTGCGATATTCCTGAGCCGAACCATCGCACCAGACGATTTCCTTCGGCGTTGTCAGCCGCGCTGCTTCATCAACCCAATTTCCCAGTGGAGTGGGCACCTTTACCCTCCTGATTTTGTGGCGCGGGGGATGTCTCTGTAACATCTGGGCAGGCCCGAGCGCGTCGAATTTCCGCTTCTATCAGTGCAAATCCAACAAACTAAAAGTTTAGGCTTGCCATTAGGGAAAATCAAGGATTCGGCACGCAGGTGAGGGCCTCCGATGTGCCGTCGCAGTAAACTAGCAGCAAGCCATAGACATTCGCGGCGCACTTATACCCTTACGACACGCGACAGAACGCGGGCCATTTACCGTCCGAATCGAGTTCGCTACCATTAATTGCAAATGGCTAATCGTCATAAATTGCCCTGATTCTTGGAACCAGGGAAACGCCAACACTGATGGATTGCGCTCGGCTCGGAATTGCCGGCGACTTTTGCTGTGTGGAGGAAAAGATGACCGCGAAATTACTGCGAGCTTTGCTCCTCGGAGCCGCGCTCCTGGCCACAGCGTGTCTGGCGCACGCTCAATCGGCGTCCCAGTCGCAACCCAATGCGCCCATCTACCAAGTGAGCGTGGTCGGCAACTCGGTCACCGCCATCAGCTACCAGAATCACGGCTCGACGCAGATCGCTTTCGAGGGCACGCCGCTGCTCGTTGAGGCCAAGGGCGAAGCCAAAGTCGAAAGCAAGCAAGGCCGCCTGGCCATCGACGCCAAATTCAAAAATCTAATGCCGGCGCAAAAATTCGGCCCCGAGTACCTTACCTACGTTTTATGGGCCATCACGCCAGAGGGCAAAACCAGCAACCTTGGCGAAATTCTTTTGAATGGCGCGGGCAGCAAAATTCAGGCCACCACTTCGCTGCAAACCTTCGGCTTAATCGTCACGGCGGAGCCTTACTACGCGGTCAGCCAGCCCAGCAACCTCGTGGTAATGGAAAATGTGGTTCTTCCCAGCACCACTGGCACCATCGAAAAAGTGACTGCGAATTATGAGCTGCTCGACCGCGGCGAATATTCCTACAATGTAGCACAAGAAAATCGGGACGCCCTTTCCAGCAACAATGCCCCGCTCGAACTTCTCGAAGCGCGCAACGCCGTGGCTATCGCGGCTGGCGCGGGCGCTGCGAAATATGCTGCCGACGCGCTTTCTCGCGCGCAAAGCTCGCTCATCAATGCCCAACAAATGTTCGCGCATCACGGCGACCGCAAGCAAGAAATCCAGTCCGCGCGCGACGCCGTGGAAAACGCCGCGGACGCCCGCCAGATCACCGTTCGCCGCATCGCCGAAGAAAAGGCCGCCGCCGAACGTGCCGCCGAAGAACAACGCGCCGCTGACGCCAAAGCCGCCGCCGCTGCCGCTGCTGCGAAACAGCAACAGGAGGAACTCGCACGTCAAACAGCCGAATTGGAAAAGGCGAGAGCTGAGCTTCTCGCCCAACAGGAAGCGCAAGCGCAGGCCTTAGCCGAAGCGAAAGCTCAGCAGGAGGCCGCCGCGCGCCAGCAGGCAGAACTCGACAAAGAGAAAGCTCAATTGCAAGCCCAGGCCGCTGCTCAGGCCGCCGCTGCTTCTGCCGTAAAAGCCCAGGAAGAAGCGCAAGGTCAAGCGTTAGCCGAAGCAAAAGCTCAAGCGGAGCAGCAGGCCGCCGCGCAAGCTCAGGCCGCTGCCGCTCAGGCCCAGTCCACTGCCGCGCAAGCTCAAGCCGCCGCCGCGCGTTCCGAGCAGGAAAAAGAGGAGCTGCGCGCGACGCTTCTTGAGCAGTTCAACCGCATCCTGCCCACTACCGACACTTCGCGCGGACTCAAAGTCAACATGGCCGATGTGCTTTTCGCGACGGCGAAGTTCGATCTTCAGCCCGCCGCGCGCGAAGCATTGGCAAAGCTCTCCGGCATCGTCGAAGCGCATCCTGGCCTGAAGCTGCAAATCGAAGGCTACACCGACAGTGTCGGCAGCGACGCCTACAACCAGAAACTTTCCGAAGATCGCGCCGGCACAGTTCGTGCGTATTTGGCCGCGCAAGGTGTCGATCCCGGCGCGATTACCTCGATCGGCTACGGAAAGACGAATCCTGTCGCGAGCAATGACACCGCCACAGGCCGGCGCCAGAATCGCCGCGTAGAAATCATCATCTCCGGCGAAATCATCGGCACGCAACTCGGCGCGGCCGCTTCTGCCGCTCCCGCTTCTCAGCAATAGCCGCAGCTGCGCCCCAGTCTTTTGTTCTCGGAATTATTTACGGGAATTGTTTCGGGAATTATTGCGCCGGCGCAGCCGCGATTGCCGCTGCCACGTTTGCGGCATTCAACGTCAGCGGGCTCTGCAACACAATATCGAATTGCCATCCGGTGGCGAAAAGCACGGCGTTACCTCGGCCATGATGCGTTAGCGCGAACACAAGCAGCGCAACAGTTACCACCGCCGACACTACGATTCCGATGATAAATCCCTTCGGCGGCCCCGGCGAAGGGGGCATTGGCGGCGGCGTAGGCCCACTTTGAAACGCATTCGCTCCGTTGCCGGTCAGCGCATAAGCTTGCGAAGCGCCACTCCGCGGATCGGTCGTCGCGCCAGGTGCGTTCAAATCAGCGACGGGCTGCGTCAGTTCAGCCTGAGCGTCGCTTGCATCGAGCGCCACTGTGTAGCCATTCGCGTACACGAAGTTAGTGAACTTGACTTGCGCTTTCGGCGCGCCAATTCCGTGCTTCACAATATTCTCGATGACGCCAGTGACGTAAGTTCCCGCCGGAATCGCCAGGCGCGTCCCCACGGTGACGGGAAACGCCACGATAGCGCGTACCGCTTCGCCTTTGTGCATCTTGCCGGTGATTGGGCTGCTCAGCGTCGCCGAGATCTTCGTTCCCGCAGGCACCACAATCGTTCCGGTCTGCGGCGGCGCAGTCTGAGGCTGGCTCTGATCCTGCGCGCTGGCCGACCCAATGCTGCCAGGCACGCCTTGTGCGTAACACGTTGAGGCTGCCAGCAGCACCGCTAGAACAATCCGCCAAACATCTTTCTTCAATTTATAATTCATGGCACACCCCCGATTTCACTGAGCTTTCACGTCGAAACACAACGCGACGTTCTGCCCTGCGAACCGCAACGATTCCAGCGTTAAGGTTCCGTCCGCGCTCTTGCTTGTACGCGCATCATTCGCCGGAGAATTCTTGTTCAGCAACAGCAGCCGCGCCGAGCCCCGCATCACCTCATTATTTTTCTGCGCGATCTCGAACACGACTACAGGATCGAGCCCCACCCAGCTCACCTGATATCCTCCCGCGGCCAATGTTTGGCTGTAGACAACCGCCCGTGCGTCGAGCTGAAAATTTCCTTTGTACTGTTTCGGACTGGACGTGGCCACCGGCGGTCCCGGGCACGCCGACCCCGGAGTCCCCGGCGTACCGGGCGTCCCTGGAATCACGGTGTCGGGCGTTGCAGGCGTCCCCGGTATCACAATGTCCGGCTGCCCTGGCGCGCCCGGAATCACAGTATCCGGAGTTCCCGGACTTCCTGGAATCACTGTATCCGAAGTGCCCTGCGTTCCTGGCGTCCCCGGAGTGGGGCGGCACAGCGATGCCGTTTTGAACGCGGCCAGCACCGGACTCGATTTCTTCGCCGCATCCAGCGCGAGCGCGCGATCCACATCGAGCGGCTTCTGCAGCACCATTTCAATCTGCGTGCCGTTGTCCAGTAGAACGTCGCTCGACCCGCTCACTTCGACGTACGCGCTACTCACCGCCGGAATCACGTCGGCATCATTCGCGGAATTCGATGCCCGCTGCGTCGCCGCAGCAGCAGTCGTGGCGCTCGGCATCTCGCCAAACACCACGGTGTAGCCATTCGCAAAAATCAGCTTCGTAAAATGGATCTGAATTTGCGCGTGCGGAGAAAAAATTCCCGGCCGCGAGATCGCGTCAATCTGCCCCTGCGCATACGTCCCCGCTGGGATTGCCATCTGATTATCAATAGCCACCGGAAACACCGTCTCCGCGTAGACGCTGTCGCCGGGGGCCGCAGTTTTGGCCCATACGGCGCGTGTCAACGCCAGCGGCACCGTGGTTCCCGCCGGAATGGTGACCTGAGTGTTTTCGGAATTACTTATAGACGATGCTTGCCGAGTGGGTTTAATCGGGCCGGTGGTTAGTTCTTGCGCTCCACAAACTGCTGCACTGAGCAGGATCGCTAGGAGGAGTCTTCGCATCGCCATAACCTCCCGCACTTTCTTATCTGCTCAATAGACGCTTCACATTACATGCCGGTTCCTTAATCCAACATTAAAATTATTTCATCTACTTCGCTATCGCCCATTTTCCGCTGCTCTCTCTGTCATTCGAACACGCGTCTTTTGCGACGGAGGAATCTGCTGTTGTCTCTTGCACGAAATCACAATTCCGGCAGGGCCATCTTTCTCGCCGGATTGAAAAATGGCAGCTTCGCTACCGTGACGCCCACGCGATGCCGTACTGCTTCCACCGTATATTCCATTTTCAATCTCGTCCCCGGCGCTGCGAATTTCGTCTCGATGCTCGCCAGCGCAATCATCTTTTTCAGCGTCGGCGACCACGTCGTAGAAGTAGCCCTCCCAATTTGCACCGCCATCGCGTCCCCCGTGTCATAAATCGGCACCGCAACGCGCGAAGCTATGCTGGCCACCTGCGGCGCTAATCCAATCTTTTCGTACAGCGCCTCCACGTCATCCCACTCGATGTCCAATCCCACGAATTGCCGCTTTGCGCCGCGCTTCGCTTCCTTCGCCAGCGCCTCACGCCCCACAAAATGCTCTTTGCCCAAATCCACCATCCGCCCTAGTCCAATCTCGTACGGCGAATACTTCTGCGCCTCAATCAGCGCTTTTTTGCTGCTGATGTAATCCACTTCAATCAGCAGCAAGCCTGCCTCAATGCGCGCCACGTCCAGCGCCAGCATTCCCGCGGGATGCAAGTCGAATTTCCTCCCGCGCTCCATCAATTCGTCCCACACGCGCGGCGCATCCTCCCACGCCATCCAGATCTCGTAGCCCAGATCGCCCGTATAACCTGTTCGCGAAATATCCACCGTCACGCCGCCGATTTTTGCGCCGCGCGCCACGCGAAAATATTTCAGCTTGGCAATGTCCGCATCGCTCGCCTCGTGCAGCAAACGCGCCGACGCCGGCCCTTGCAGCGCCAGCGACGCCACTTTCTCCGAAATATCCTCGATTGTCACGTCCAGCCCCGCCGCGTTCTGCTCGAACCACCGCAAACTCGGGTCCGCCGCCGTCCAGCGGTACACATTTTCTTCCAGCCGCGAAAGCGTCCCGTCGTCAATCACTTTTCCGTCTTCATCGCACCAGCAGCAATAAATCACCTGCCCGGGCGCGATTTTGCGCACGTCGCGCGTAATCACGCGGTTTACAAGCGTGGTCGCGTCCTTCCCGCTGACCCAGTATTTGTAGAGCGGCGTAACGTCAATCAGCGCCGCCGCGTTGCGTATCGCATTGTATTCGTGCTCGTGATGCGTCTCGTACGCGCTCACCGTGTAGTAGCCCGACCACTCCCGGTAATTCAGGCTCTCGCACAGCTTCAGCGTCCTCTCATGCACCGCCGTCCCCATGGGCAATTTCTTCCTCCGGTCAATAAGAAGTTGGCGTTGACGCAGGCCCCCTGGACTTTTCGTCCGATGCGGCCACACACTTCCATTTTTCGTTCAGCTTTCTGAATCCGAACAAAACGATCTTGCTGGCGGTGGACCAGCGCGTATGGACGGCTGCCTGTTTGTGGCGCAAAGTGCGTGAGGGAAGTGCGGCCTGAAACAGTTTCACTTTCTTCCCGGGCAGCTTTGCCACGGGCAGCAATTGTCCATCTCGGAGGATGAAAGTGAAAGACCAGTCCAACGTAGGGAAGCGCTGGCTGTACCCTGCAGGAAAAGCAAACCCTCCAGCTGCAGTCCACCGCGTTTGATGTGGTCTTTTCCAATGAGAACAAGCACCGATGACGATTGCCCAGTCCCCGCGTGCGGATTCCTCCTTGTGCCGCTGTGCAAACTCGTCTGCCAGCACTGCCAGCGCAGCTTGCCAGAACTCTCGGTCATCGTCCGCCGCAAGCTTTTTCTCAATCGCTTCGAATGGAATCATCGCCTCACCTCAAATGCTCCACCATCCATCCGCTCCAATCCTTGTAAACCTGCATCTGGTGCACCGGATCCGGCGGAAAATGGCCCACCACCGGAAACGCAATGAACTTCACCGGCCGCCCGCGATCGCGCAACGCATGAAAAAACTCAAACGAATTGGTAATCGACACGCGCGGATCGCGCACGTCGTGCAATAGCAGCAGCGGCGTGGTCACATCGCCCACATACGTAATCGGCGACGCCTCGCGATACTTCGCCATGTTGTCGCCAACCCACGGTGAGCCGCTGTAAATGTATTTGCGCCCCACATTGTTGTCCGCCCAATCGTACTGATTCACAAAATCCGTCACCGGCGCGCCCGCCACCGCCGTCTTCCAGATGTGATAGTGGCCGATGAGCCACGTCGTCATGTACCCGCCGTACGACCAGCCCGAAACTCCGATGCGCGACTCGTCAATCGCTGCATGCTTTTCCAGCGCCGCGATTCCAGCCATCACGTCGCGCCCCGGCCCGTCTCCGGAGTCCCCAAAAATCGCCTTCGCATACGCGTTTCCCAGATTCGTGCTTCCTCGATAATTCGGCGAGAACACCACGAATCCCTTGCCCGCCAAAAGTTGGTCAAAAAAGTTGAATCCCAGCGTCGAAGCGCTCCGCGGCCCTCCGTGAATCACCAGCACCATCGGATATTTTTTGCTCCCGTCGTATTCCACCGGATAAGTCACCACACCATCTTCGCGAAAATTCTTTTCACCTTGCCACTGAAACCCTTCCGTTTTTCCCAGCGAAAGCTCGTCCATCCAGTCATTCACATTTGTCAGCCGCTGCGGCTGCCCATCCGCGCTGTCCATATAATACAGTTCGCTCGCACGGTCATCCGACTCCGCCACGAACGCAATCCCTCCGTGCGGCCCCACCGTGAACGCCAGCGGCTCCAATCCTCCCAGCGAGAGCTTCCGCCCTCGCCCGCCCAGCTCTTGAATCCACAGATCGCGCTGCGTGCCCTGCTCTGCTTCAAAAATCACCGACTTGCCATCCGGCATCCATCGCGCTTCGCCCGTGTCCAGATCCAGCGCCGCAGTCACATCGTCGCCATTTCCGCCCGTCGCTGGCGTAACATAAACATCCGTCAAATCGCTCGGCTCGCCGTCCCGCGGAAACTCATACAGCGCCTGCCTCCCATCCGGCGAGAACATCGGATCGTTTTCGAATCTTTCGTGCTGTGTGAGTTTGCGCAGCTTTCCGCTCTGCGCATTCACCACC
>DASYYQ010000174.1:0-9183 GCA_035933545.1 Candidatus Acidiferrales bacterium
GTGCCCAGCCCCGCGCCGTTGTACGCCAGCGAAACGGTCATGCAATGCAGAGGGCTGATCGCATGGAACATCTTGCCCACAGGATTGCGATTTTCATGCGCCTTGTCCGAAGCATTTGGCTCCGACCAAACGTACACGCCATCATCCGCCATCGCGTTGCGAATCGCCTTCAGCGTCGCCTTCGGGTCCACCATGTCGTGTATGCAATCGAAGCTGCAAATCAGGTCATACTTCTTCCCGTTGGGAATTTTGTCCGCAGCGGCTTGCACGAATTCGACGTTCTTCACGCCTTCTTTTGCCGCCAGCTTGCGCGCGCGCTCGATGCTCGGCGCGTGATAATCAATTCCCAGTACCTGCGAATTGGGGAAGCTCTTGCCCATGGTCACCGTGGATTGCCCGTGGCCGCAGCCGATGTCCACCACGCTCGCGCCCTTACTCAGGCGCTCAACCAAACCCGGAACGGAGCCCAGCCAGTCCTTCGCCAGAAAATTCAAGTAGCCGGGGCGAAACAATCGCTCGATGGCGTGCGGAATTTCTTCTCCGATCTCCGAATACGGTATGCCGCCGCCGCTTTTAAATGCCTCGGCGATTCTGTCCGCGTTGCGGATCGAAGGTGCGGTGAAATGAAACACGCCGCCGACGAACAGGGGGCTGTCTTCGTTCGCCAGCACGAATGCTTGCTCTTCCGTCATGTTGTATTTCTGCGTTGCGGGATCGTAGTCCACGTACTCGGCGGCCGTCATGGCGCGCAGCCATTCGCGGACGTACCTTTCGTTGAGCTGCGTTTTTTTCGCGAGCTCGGCGCTGCCCAGCGGGCCCGCCCCGGCCATCGCCTTGAACAGACCCAGTCGATCGCCGATGTATCCGAGAGTGATCGTAAACGCGCCGCCCGTATCCCCAATCACCCGAAACGCCATTTCGTGCACTTTGTCCATATTCATGGAACTGCCTCCTTGGAGAAAATAGCAGGTCAGCCGTTATAAGTCCCAGGAAACAAAAAAACTGGGAAAAATGCGCGAATAATATACTGAAGGGCCCGAATTGCGTTCGCCGCTACTGCGCGGGGGCAGGATGAGGCGTCGCTAAAGCGCGAGGATTCTATGCTGGTCGAGGGAAGGTGTCAACGCGATTTGCGACGGAAATAAAGTATTCGATCGGAATCGCGTGGGTGCCGCTATCCTTTGTTGTTCAAGGGTGCGGTTGTTGACGTACCTTCTGCGGCGGGGTCTTGCAGGTCGGGGCAAGTGGATGCCGCCGCGTCTTGGGTGGCAGAGGCTTTAGCCTGTGCCCTTTATTTCCCCATGGCCAATTCCAACTGGAATTTCAGTCTACCTCGGCACTCAAGTTCCGGGCTTAATTTCCGGGCTGAATTGCGCCAGGAAATGCATCACCGCGCGCCAATTTGCCGCCGCGCCTTGTGGATTGCGATCCTCGCGCAGCGTCGCCGAGCCGTGCACCGCGTACTGCGCTTTGTAGTGGACTTTGTCGTTTGAAGCCACCGCCTCGAAAATCCGTGTCGCATCGCTCAGCCGCTCAGGATCATTTTCCGATGTGATAAACACCGGACCGTGCACCTTCGCCGCCGCATCGCGTATCATTCTCGGATCCCGCTCGAAATATTCGCCGGGAGAAAACGCCAGCACCGCCGAAACTTCCTGCGGATGCTCCGCCGCCAGCGGAAAAACCAGCGAAGCCGAATAACTGCTGCCCCACAAAATAATTGTGCGCCCCGGGTCTTTTTGCCGCGCCCATTGGAACGCCGCCTCTAAATCGGCTTGCAGATGCGCGATATTACCCGCGGCCGTTTCTGCGTGCCCCAGTTTTTGCACCGTTTCGTTTTCGTGGCCAAACATTTCTCCGCCCCAGCGCTGGTCAATCGCCAGGCAAGGGAATCCTGCGGTCACCAGCTTGGGCGCGATGGGCGCGTATTCGTAATGATTCGAGCCTGCCTGATGGAACAGCAAAATCATCGGCTGCATCGTGCCTTTCGCCGGATAGTAAGAGCCATAAATTGTGACGCCGTCAGCCGTTTTGAACTGCACCGGCTCCGCAGCTTGTGCGCGCGCCAATCGCGGCGCCGCAAAAATCCCCAATGCCAACGCCGCCGCCAAAACGCAAACTGTGTTCCGTTTTTTGCTCATCGCGCTCCCTCTGCGTGTCATCGCGGCAGTCATCGCTATCGCCGCCAACCGCCCGTCGCCGTTGCCGCTCACATCTTACCTATTTCGATTTCTTTCGCATCGAGGGCGTATAGGTGATCCCGAGCAGCAACCCTTCGGGGCCGAGAAGGCGAGTGACCACCTGTCCCCAAGGTTCTTTGCGTGTTTTCACCAGGAGCTTGTAGCCTCGCGACGCCAGTTCCTGCGTTGCCTGTTCCACATCCTCCACATCGAATTCCATCCAACCCTGTGGCACTGGCAGCTCTTCCGGCCATTGGTCGCTCCCGAAGCAGGATTGCGCCGCTTGGGAAAGAGGCCAAAGAGCAAAATGCTTCGCGCCTTCCAGTTCCGCAGTGTAACGATAGTCCCCGTCTTTCTTGAGCGACAATCCGAGCTCGTTTAGGTAGAAGGCATCGCTCGCGCCAATGTCTCGCACAACAGGGCCGAAGCCGGCAACGAAAAGAATCTTTAACTTCGAACTTTTTGCCATAGATCGATAGTTTATACCATTTGTGGAAACCCCATCTTGCAGGGGCAATCGCCTACAGCCCAATGCGCGCGAAACAAAATCGCGCACCGTGGCGCGCCAATCCGCTTCAAAATTTAAAGCACTCGAAACCGCCCCGCGAATCTATAATAGAAGCGGGTAGGATTAACGCAGCATTAACAATTAGGCGCGACTATTCCAGAAGAAATTCGCCGGCGGCGCCATGGCCGGGCAGCTCATGAAGAGGCGACCGTAATGATTCACACTTGGGAGCGGGATTTTTTCTACGCCGCGGCAATCTTTGTTTTGGGCCTGCATCTGCTTTTCAATCTCTGGTACGTCTTCGGTGCGGCAGTCACAAAAGGCCGTCCTCGCCTCGAAATTGTCCACATCCTTTCGCTGCTTTACGGAGTGATCGCCGAGAACGCGAGCTTCACCTGTCCGCTGACGGCCGTTGAAAAATGGTGTCAGGCGCGCGCCGGCATGGCCCCCTACAGCGGCCCATTTGAGATGCACTACTTACGCGCGCTGGTCGCGCCGCATTTTCCGTTGTGGCTGCTGGAATATGGCGCCATCGGCATCTTCCTGATTAATGTCGCCATTTACGCCCGCCGCTTCGCCGTCCGCTACGCCGAATCCCACTCCCACCGCCCCGCCCACTAGTGCGTCACTCTATCGCCGAGCTGAAACTTCAGATTGGATTGCTGGTTTGCGTGGCACAGGCTTTAGCCTGTGTGTCTCTCCTGTTGCTGAAAAGCTAGAACGGTGCGGCGAGGAAAACTTCGCCGATGCCGGATGCGCCGGCGCTTCCCGTGGTGGAAAACGCCGCAAATCCACCGCCGCCCAGCGCGCCAAAATCGCCGCCAATCGCCGCGCCCGTGGAATCCGCGGAAATCAGCGTGGTGGCCGAGCACGTCGCCGGCGGAACGCACAGCGTCGCGCCATAAACTTGCTGCCCGCTCGCCCCGCTCACCAAACTCGCCAGCGACGTGAACACCACGCGCGCCCCCGCCGCCGAAGGATTCGAGCTCGCGCCATTTCCCGGCGCGCCATTTTGATCCACCGAAAGCACGCGCGTTCCGTTCGCTCCGCACGGTACTGTGGACGGCAGCGTCACGCACACATTCGCGTCTACGATTTGCTGGACTGTCGCATTCGCCGGCAGAATATTCGCCGCGCTGGTCGCGTACACCGCGACCAAATTTCCATCATCCGCCAGCGCCGGAGTGATGCTGTCGCTCACGCCCGGCCGGTTGCTCGTGTCGCCAGAAACCAGCACGGTCTGCGGCCCGCACGGCGCCTGCAGGAAGGGAACTCCTTCCAAACAAGTGGTCTGCAAATAAATCTGCCGCGCGCCATTCGACGCCGTGCCAGAAATAATATTGTCCGCGAGCGATTCGAATGCCACCGCCAGCCCCGCTGGATCGATCGCCGGCGTCACCGAATTCGCATCTCCCGCATTTCCATTCGCGTCGGTGGAGACCAACTGAAGCCCCGGCGTGCAGCCCGCAATCGCGCCATTCACGCCATTGCATGTCAGATACAAATAAATTTGCTGCGTGCCCGCTGGAACCGCCGCCGAAGTCAGATTCGTCGCCGAGGATTGAAACGCAATGTACAGCCCTGACGCGCTAATCGCCGGATTCGTGCTCGGTCCGTCTCCGGGAGCCGACGCCCCCGCGCTCACCAGCGTCATTTTTGGCGTGCAATTCTTCACCGCGCCAAACAGTCCGTTGCAGGTATCCAACAAATAGATTTGCTCGATTGGCTGCGTTGTACCAGACACCAGATTCGTGTCGTCGCTCTCGAACACCACAAACCGGCCATCTCCCGAAATCGCAGGCTTGTCGCTGCCAATCACTCCGCCGGAGCCTGCGCCGCCCGTAGGCCCGGAAACGAGCGTAATCCCTGCGCTGCACGTTCCGCCGGTGAAGCAATTATTCTGCAAATAGACTTGCGAAAGTCCATTCGTCGGCGTGCTGGTCAAATTCGTTGCCGTCGAGTCGAACGCCACGAGTGCGCCGCCATCGGATACCGCCGAATGCGTGCTGGACGCGTTTCCGGGCGCGCCTCCGGCCGCCGACTCCGCGAGAGGGAACTTGCCCGTGCCCGCTGCAGCAGTCACCATGAAGTTTGTTGTGGCGCTTCCGCCGCTGGTAGCCAGTGGATTCACCACGGTCACCGCCACCGGGCCGGCATTGGTGACGCTGCTGCTCGGCACGTTCACCACCACGCTGCACGCGGTTGCCGTTTTGCACGTCACCGGCCCCGCCGGCGCCAGCGGCGAATTCGTTTTGCTCAGCGCGCCAAAATTCACTTGCACCGTAGGCGCCGCGTTCAGCACCGTGACCGTCAGCGCGAAAGTCGCGGATCCCGCGGGCACGGCCATCGGCGACTCGGTCACAATCTGCGGCGACACCACGCTCAGGTTCACCGTCTTCGAATGCTGGCCGCTCGTCGTTACGTTCAGCGGGAAATTTCCCGCCGCGTTCACCTCGCCTGCCGGAACGCTCGCTTCCAAAATCACCGGACAGTTCGTGGTGCCGCCGCATGCCGGTATCTGCGTGCCGACCACTGTCAGCTGCGTCCCGTTGAGCGTCACGGTCGAGCCGCTGTTCATGTTTGTGCCTGAAATTGCCAGAAGGAATCCGCCGTTTCCCACGGGAACTACCTGCGGTGAAAGGGCAGTGATCACCGGCGTCGGATTGGAATTCGACGACCCGCACCCTACGCACCCCAGCGCAATGAGGCAAATCCCTGCCAGCACGCTGCTTCGCACCGCCCTTTGCCTCATCAATCCGTTTCCTCCCAATTTCTAAGCGCGGGAATCAATATATGCGCGCGCAAATTCGTCACGCTTTACGAGCGAACAAGCATTATACAGACGCGCCGCCGCGCATCAACAAAACTCACCCTCAGCGTTTGCTTTTCGAGGCTCCAGATTCTAGCATCGAGCCTCCAGAACCGATGCGCCCCTTCCATTCGTGGTTGCTCGCCCCCGCGCCCACGATCTTTGCTTGTCGTTGGCATCCCGAGCTTGCTTGCTCATCATGGCGTTGCATCGAAGATTCCTGGACTCTTCCGCCAGCGCTCATCGTGTACCAATCGCACACTTTCCGCCGCAGAGGCTTCACTCGGGCGATGACAATGTGTATTCTTGTCCGACGGACGCGACTTGGGAGGCGTTTTGATGAACCGAATTTTCTCTGGTCTGTGCTTATGTCTTCTCGTAGCCTCCATAATTATTTTGCCGGCTTGCGGAGGAGGCGGGCATCCACCACCACCGCCGCCCCCGATCTCTGTGGCGATCACCAGCCCGGCCACTGCGCCCACCATTCAGCAGGGCCAAACCGTGAATATCACCGCAGCCGTCACCAATGACACCGGCAACAAAGGCGTCACCTGGTCGCTCTCAGGGCAAGGTTCGCTTTCCGCACAAACTTCCACTACTGTCACCTACAACGCGCCTGCTTCCGTCAGCTCTAACATCGTCGCGACCGTCAGCGCCACTTCTGTTGCCGATAACACTAAATCCGCCTCGCTCAATATCACCGTGACTCCCACTGCCGCCAACAATAACGGCGTGCTCAGCGGCCAGTACGCTTTTCTCATCAGCGGATTCGACGATGCCACCGGCGACCGTTTTGCCTACATCGGCAGCTTCACCGCGAACGGCAGCGGCGCCATCACCACGGGCGTCGAAGATCTCAACCTTCCCTCTGGCGTGCAGAACAGCATTGGCATTCAGGGCGCCTACAGCGTCGGCACCGACAATCGCGGCAGCATGGCGCTCGCGGGCGGCGGCCTAGTCACCACTTTCGCTTTCTCGCTCGGCGCGTTCAACGGCGGCGTCGCCACGAAGCTCGACATCATTGAATTCGACGACAATAGTGGCGGTACCGGCCTACGCGGCTCCGGTGTGGCCTACTTGCAAACGGCTGCCGCGTTCAACCTGACCAGCATTACCGGCGCTTACGCTTTTCAGCTGAATGGGCAGACCACGAGCGTCGGGAGCAAAGCGGTCGTCGAGGGTTCCTTCTCGTCCGCGGGCGCAGGAACAATCAACGGCATCGGCGATTCGAATCTTGCAGGGACAATCGCACTCGGCGGCACGCTCTCAGGCACTTTGGCCACCACTGCATCTACGGCTTCGAGCGGCCGTTTCACTCTGCCATTCACCGCAGGCACAATCTCGCACAATAGCGCGGTCTACGTCGTTTCCGGCGGCCACCTGCTGTGGATGACTACCGATCCCGTTTCCGGGGGCCTGCTGTGCGGCGAAATACAGGCGCAGGCTTCGATCGCTTTCGATAATACCTTCTTGACCGGCAACGTCATCCTCGACAGCAGCGGCCTTTCCTCCGTCGCCGGGGATTCCTTCGTTCAGGCGGGCATTTTGAATTTCAACAGCTCAAACGCGACCGGAACCATCAGCCTCGACACCAACGACGGCGGAACGCAGGGCACCGTGTCGACAACTTTCACCTATTCCGTCGCCGCCGACGGTCAGGTGACTCTCACTCCGGCCACCGGACCTGTTCTGGATCTCTATCTCATCGACACCAACAAGGCGTTCATCGTGGACGAAGGCTCGCTCGTGAATTCCGGCATGCTCGAAGCGCAGTCCGCCGGCCCATTCAGCAATTCCTCCGTCAGTGGAAGCTATTTCCTCGGCCTCGCGGAATATCCGGCGGTCACTGCGGCGAGCGTCAGCTCCTCGGTAGCGTACTCCAGCGGAAACGGCATGCTTTTCTCCACGTCGGACCAGAGCAGCGCCAGCGGCTCGCTCCTCTCCGCACAGTCACAAACTTTCACGCTGACGATTAACGGCACTACTGGCCGCGCCACCGACGCCAGCGGCAATATCTATTACATTATTTCTCCAACGAGCTTCGTCACCATCCAAGCCACCGCCCACGACTCCAGCGTAATTTTGGCGGAACAGTAGAACGCCGTTCCGGCGGGCAGGCTTGTGCTAACATGGCGGTTCTATGAGCACAGACGAGCACGCTAAAGACGTCGTTCTCTCCTACATTAAAGCCATGGACACTCGCGATTACCCTTTGGCTAGAAAATATTTGGGCGACAACGTCAGGGTTAAGGGGCCCGCTGGCGAGGCTTTCCGTACTCCGGAAGAGTTCTTGAGCATGATGCAAAAGCAGCAAGGGAAGTATGAAATGAAGAAAGTGTTCGTGGACGGAAACGACGTTTGCTTACTGTATGATTTCGTTACCAAGACCGTGACCAGTTTCTTCGCGTCCTGGTATCAGGTTCGAGAAGGAAAGATTGTTTCAATCCAGACCGTTTTTGACCCTCGTCCGTTTGCAGCTGCGCAAGGGCAGGACTAATTCAGCACCTTCTATCGCGTTGGCTCCTAACTTTTAACTCTCAACTATGAACTCGCCTTTCCACTGATCATTTGTTTTTACTCGTTACTCGTCACTGCTCACTGCCTCTAATCCACCGGCGCCAACATGCGCAGCAGATTCGCCACGCGCGCCAAATCGTACGGCTTGGCCACGCATACCGTGGCGCCCAGTGCATGCGCCGTCGCAAAATCGCTTGGCAATCCCGTGCGCGTCGTCAGAATCACCGGCAAGCGCGCCAGCTTCGCATTGCGCCGCACAATCACGCATAAATCGTAGCCGGACATCTCCCCGCCTCCCGGCATCACGCCGGGAAAAGCCTCAGCCTCGCACATCAAAACCGCCGGATTGCGATGCCGCAGCAACGCGGTGGCCAGCGTCGGATCCGGCACCGTTTCCACAGCGTAACCTTGCATCTCAATTTCGGAGCGCAACATCGCCCTGGAGTTCTGATCCGCTTCCACGACAATAACCAGCGGTTTTCCGGCGGATCTCGCGCGCGACGGCGCTGACGGCGCAGTCCGTTCCGCTAGAATTGCATTGCCGGCCGAATCCACCAGTTCATGCTTCGGCGCGCCCTCGATGAACGCCACCGCCACTCCATAGCGGCTCTCGCTCGCGCGCACCACGCGCACCACCTGCCCGCGCTGCTCGCGCACCATCTCTCCCGGCAGCGGCCGGTAGGGAAAAACTACTGCGACTTCCTGCCCGCGCTGGTAACTCGCCCGCGGAGTCTCAAACAATATTCCTTCGCGCGACACATCCGACGTCATCGTCAAATCGAATTCTGCCGCGTGCTCCACGTGTACCTGCCGCACGCGTACAGGCGCGGAAATCTTCACGCGCCGCTTGTGCCGCCGTTCCTGCTTGCCATGGTGGTTCGCGGCTGGCGAAGGCATGCACTCGCGCGGCCCATCCTGCATTTTCGATTTGCTTCCGTCCGCCATGATTTCCGCTGCGGCAGCGCGCGCGCTTTCCGTCGCCGGCTTTCCTGCGTCCGTCGAAAATAATTTGGGCGTGGCGCTCGAATGCGCTTCCGCGCCGCCCTTTTCGCTGAAATCGAATAGTGGTGACATCCGTATTTTCATAAATTGTCAGCGCGCTTTTCCGCGGCTCTTAAGTGCTTTGTCTGAAACGCCTTACCGCTCGCCTGTGCTGCGCAACAGCAATC
>DASYYQ010000167.1:0-2181 GCA_035933545.1 Candidatus Acidiferrales bacterium
ATTCGGCGAATGCATCTGCTCGAACTCGCCCGGCTCTTCTCGCACGCTGTCCTCATCCATCAGCGGCTCGTACCGCCGCTCGCGCTCCTGCATCCGGCGCAGATGATTTCGGGCAATCCCGTACAGAAAAGCTTGCGGCGCGCCGCGCGCAGCGTCGAACTTTCCCGCTTCTCGAATCAGCGTCATGAACGCCTCTTGCACGATTTCTTCTGCCGCGTCCGGCCGCCCGGTCATATGCAGCGCGAAGCGGTAAATCGGCGGCTGGTGCCGCGCGTAAAACAGGCGGAAAGACTCCTCATCTCCCGCTGCCATTCGCCGCAGCAGATCCTCGTCCCGAAGCTCAGCCCTCTCCGGCATTATCTATTCGACGTATCTGCCGCGTTTCTGTATATGCATTCCCCCCAACCCTCCAAGAAGTTCCAGGATTTTTCACGCGCGTTCGAGGCAACCTTCGCTGCGGGGGGACTCTTTCTAGAACAGTAACGTCTAATGTTCGTTTGACACATCTAGAAAGGCATGGCCACGCGTACGGTGTACAGAAACGGAGGCTAGCATGAATCCGAAAGTCACCAGCCTGCTTTTGGCGTTTCTGATCTTCATAGCTACAGGGTGCGCAAAACAGGCTGTCGCGCCCGCAATTGCACCCCGCGCGAGCGGCGTCATGGCCCAGCTGGAGCCTGCGGCTTACGCTACAGGTTCTCAGCACTTTATCGCTGAACGCGACAAAATTGAGGTCGTCACGCCCGAGCCGCAACTCGAGAAGTCATGGCAATCGGTCCTGGGCTTCTGCGACACAATCCGCTGCGAGGTCATTTCCCCAAGCATTACAATGCGGACCGCTGATTCCGTGCCGTCCGGCAGTGTCTTTTTGCGCGTCGCGCCGGAGGATCTGCAAAAGCTTGTAACTGACGTCGGAAGCCTTGGAAAAATCGTCCAGCACACTTCTGCCCGTGAAGACGAAACGAACGCCGTCATCGACACTGACGCAAAAATCAAGAATCTCACTGCGTTTAGGGACAATCTCCGAGCTATGCTCGGCAGGCACTCAGCAACAACCAGCAACATCGTCGAGATCGATAAGCAACTCGCTGATACGCAAGCTGAATTGGACAGCGAGACAGCCGAGCGCAAAATCCTGGCGAATGAGACCGAGAAAATCGCAGTAGAAATATCATTTCGGGTGCCGCAGGCCGCCGTCAGCACGGGGGGCATCAGCGAGGTCTGGGACGCTTTGGGTGGTGCCGGTTCGGTCCTCGGCGACAGCGTCGCCAATCTAGTAACCACCATTCTCTTCCTGATTCCATGGTTCGTTCTGATTGTTCCGGCAGTCTGGATGTTCTCGAAAGCTTGGAAACGTCTGCGCAAGCGCCATGCCGTTCCTCCGCCTTCTCAAGTGGCTGGATGACTGGTTGTCATGCAGATTGTGGCAGCCATTCGTCAGGGACCACTTGCGCTCAATAGCCTCCGTTTCGTAATTTAGAAGCGCAAATGTAAGCTCGAATCTGGACTCTGTACTCGTCATCACCCGGAGGCGCTCATGCAGGAATTCGACCCGCAAATCCTCAACGAAAAGCCAATCCCGCCGCCCGCCGAATTTCAGCGCCGCGCCCGGGTGCGCTCGCTCGACGAATACCGCAAAATTTATGACCGCGCCAAAAACGAGCCGGAAGCCTTCTGGGCCGAGCAGGCCAAAATGCTGCACTGGTTTGAGCCGCCCAGGAAAACTCTCGAATGGAATCTTCCCCACGCCAAATGGTTTCCCGGCGGCAAGCTCAACGTTTGCTACAACTGCCTCGACCGCCATCTCGAAAAAAATGGCAACAAAGTGGCGCTTTACTGGGAAGCCGAAGACGGCAAGCGGCTCCAATTCACCTACGCCCAGCTCCACGAACGCGTCTGCAAGTTCGCCAATGCCTTGCTCAGCCTCGGCGTAAAGCACGGCGATTCGGTCGCCGTGTACATGCCCATGATTCCGGAACTGCCCATTGCTCTGCTGGCCTGCGCGCGCATTGGCGCGATTCACTCTGTTATTTTCGGCGGCTTCAGCGCCACCGCGCTCGCTGACCGCATCGCCGACGCAAAATCGAAACTGCTCATCACCGCAGATGGCGGCTATCGCCGCGGCCACGTCGTTCCGCTCAAAGAGACCGCCGACAAAGCCGCGGAATCGTGTCCTTCCAT
>DASYYQ010000018.1:0-16371 GCA_035933545.1 Candidatus Acidiferrales bacterium
AATCACGGCGTGCCGCCGGATGTGCCGGTGATTCTGGACCCGAAGGCGTGGCGCGAAGGGCACGATGTGCAGCTCGAGAAAGCGGTGTCCGTAGCGATGCAGATGCTGAAGGAGCACCCACTGCCGAAGCCGCACGTGCCGCCGTTCCCGAATTATTCAAAGTACGCACATTAGTCTGGAACCTAGACGCTCGAGGCTGGAGGCTAGAGGATGGCGAGGTCGGCCCTAGCAGGCGATTTTCGAACTTGGATTCAGCACTCTCCGCCTCCCGCGTCGTTGAGCGCGGCGTGGTGATGAGAATCGAATTGCATCCCTAATCCACAAGTCTTGTGATTTGATGGCATTGCCGCCCCTTCAGGTTCAATCGGAGCCAACGGAGTCAAATTCGTAGTTCCGCTCGGGAGCAGACGCCCTTGCGATTTTTTCAGCAACATCCCAGTTACGATTTTAGGAAAAGAGGGCGGAGATGATGAAAGCGGCGATCTATGCGCGCATGAGCACTCACGATCAAAATGCAGAGATGCAGCTCGCCGAGCTACGAGAGTATTGCGGCGTGTCCGGCGATCCAAGCGCTGCGCGCGGAGTGACTGGCGCGCCTCGCGGACTCTACGGAATCGTTATGTTCTCGGTGCTGGAGCCTAGTTGTTGCGAATCGGCGTCGAGCATCACTTCCCGCATGAGATAGCTGCCCGGCTTCACGGTAAGTGCGACCGTCACGGTTGCTCCGGTACTTTTGAGACGCTTGAGGGTGCTATCGGAAAGCTTCATGTTAACCGTTTTCGTCTGGCCAGTCACATAGTTTCCATCAACATCGAAGAGCGCCAGCATGAGCTTTACCTCGTCGAGATTCCAGCCATGCTCCTTGCGGAATCGCAACGCGGTCATGTCAATATAGATCGTCACGCTAAACTTCGTTGCCTGGGGTTTCGACTTGGCGAAACTGCTGCTAAAAAACCGCACTGGTAGCTCGTTCAAATGATCTTGCGAGAAAACGGCCTGTTCAAGCTCGTCGGTTTCGATTGCAGCAAAATCTTCCGCTTGTTTCGGCGCGAAATATCCTCGCCGCGCCTGCACGGTGTAAGTTCGGAAATTCGGAAGGTCCACCTTCAATGCGTGAAATTTTCCGTTGAACTTCAGATTCGTGGGCGAAAACCCGAGCACGTAAGTCGTGTACGGGGCGGACATCTTCTCAAGGCCACCCTCGAAATCGTTGTTGTTCTTGATGAAGATTCCTCCCGTGCCCTCTGCAACCCGCGCCATCACGTCGGCGTCGAAATTCACGGTATCTAATCGCAAGTTTGCGTAAGCCTGTGCGATCCTGGGTGGCAGCATGGCGTAAATCCGCTCTTCAGGCGAGTAGAGCCCCACGGCATCCAGGGCATTGACGATCACCTTGTCGCGCAGCGCGCGGTCAATCAGGGCATTCAATTGCTGCTCGTACTGTTCGTTCAGGAAGCCTTCCGATACCATGGCGATCGTGCGCTCGCCGCCGGGAGTGTGTGCCATTCGCTCCACGAGTCCGTCCAAAGCCTTGAGAGTGGTTTGCGCGTCTTGACTGTCATAGCGCGCGATGTAACCCGCCCGCGCCTCTAGGCCCTGATCGCCCTCATCGCTACACCCCAGAACTCCTGCCACCGCCTCAGCGATCGCGAGCGGTCCGATGGCCTCCGCCGAAGCCAGGCCTGCTGAATGTGGCGAAGCTCTGCGTCCACCCGCCCCGTTTCCCGCAACCCCCTCGGTAGGCATCATGACCGGTTTGTCGTGCATCTCTTGGGCTTGGAGGTCCGTCATCGGCGGGCACTCCTGGGGTGGCTCGGCTTGAAAATCGAATTCTAGCTGGGAGGCGGCTCGTTCAAGCTTGGCGCGGTCATTCGTAAAATCGAGATGAACCTTTCCGGATGTGCTGTACATCGCGACCCGTGCCCCTCGATCCAAATTCTTATCGACAAAGCGCTTCACTGCTTCGCGAATCTGGACCAGATTGGCAAACGCCATGTGATAATCGTCGAAGAAGAGCGCCGTGTACCGCTGCGGTACGGGTTCCGCTATCGGTGCTGCCGAATTCGCTGCCACCGAGTTTTTCACACCGGTGGCAGGCGCTTCAGGCGCCACAGACACGGCTGAGGGTGTCTCGGCGAGAAAATATGTAATCCGCTGTTCCTTCTTGTCATCAAGAACGTGGAAATCGCCGCGAGCGAGGCCGCCGACCGGATTTCCCTTTGCATCCCTGACAACCACACGTACGATGACCACATTCGTCCGGACTCGGAGCGTGTTTTTTTCAGCGCTGCCTTGATCCGATGTTGTCTGCGAACTTTTCTGCGCGGCCGAAGCGAGGCGGCAGCACACTGTCAACACCGCAAACGTGGCCGATAGTGCAGCTGCTCTGAGAGCCCTCTTTCTACCCGAGGACAACTCTTTATCCCCCGACGAAGAGACGTAACTACTGAGGACTCTAATAGCGTTCGACATTAGCACTACTCGCGACCGGCAGCTTTCCACGATCAAAGGCATATCTTTGGCCTAGGCGCTAGGCTACCACCGTGAGTGCCGCCTGGGCCTGCTCCGCAGTGACTGGGCATCACATTCCCGTTTTCATTTGTAATTGCTATTATCGTTTAATTTCTAACCGAATCAACAAGCGGATTAATGCGAGAGGACGCGGGTTTGGGTGGCGGAGACGAGTTCGTAGCGCACGCCGCGCCAGCGAATGCGGCGCTCGAACGCCGAGACGATGAAGTTCCACAGAAACAGCGCGGGCACAAGAGGAGCGAAGGCGATCCAAATCCAGCTTAGTTCCTCGCATTTCGAGCGCCATTCGCGCAGAATGTCCTGAACGGCGGCAGCGCGCAGAGCGCCTTTTCCGGCCGAAAGCAATACAATCAGCAGCGCCAGCAGCATCAATCCCGCCCAGGAATTGCCGGAAAACATGCGGTCAAGAATAACGAAGGCCGCGTAGGCCAGCGTGACGCAATAGGAAAAATGGGCGAGCGCGCCGAGGGCCCAGCGGCGCGGAGAATAAACGCGAGTCAAAATCATCTGGCGATTGGTGAATTCGACGAGCTGCTCGGCATCAACGTCGCCGACGGTTGGCGACAAACATTCCGGCACAAACAAAATCGGCAAGCCAGCGCGTTCGAGCGCGGCGGTGAGCGTCCAATCATCGCTGACAGCGCCTTCCCATGACTCCAACACCCGCGCGCGATGAAATGCTTCGCGGCGAATGGCGGTGCCGCCGCCCCAACAGAAATTCCTGCGGTGCTCGCCTAATTGCGTGGCGATCGCCGCGTTCCATGCGGAAAGCATGTTGCTCGCGAAACCGCCCTCATGTGGAAAATACCATCGATACGTGGTCGCTGCGCCGAGTTTGGCATCTGCAAGAGGCGCGACAATGTGCCCAAGCCAGGTGCGGCCCAGGCGCGAATCGGAATCCACAAAAACGACCACATCGAATTGCTCGCCAACTTCGTGTACTGCGGCGCGCAGATTATTCACTTTTTCTCCACGGCCTGTCGGCGCTCCGGCGATCACCAGGTGCGTCGGTTTCTGCTTGGAAGAGGAGACGCGGTCAATCACCGGCCGCGCTGGATCAAGTGCGCTGGCCAGCACGAAAAATACTTCGTAATTGGCATAGTCGAAATTCAAAAGCGCCGTGAGGTTCCCTTCCAGGCCAGATTCGGCGCCTTTGCAAGGGCAGATTAGCGCGACGCGTGGCGCATAGAATCCTGAGTAGGTGGCGAGCCGGCGGCGGACCATCAGCAGCCATTTCCACCCGTCCCAAAGTGAAACTAGACCCTGGGCGACCTGCTGGAGCACCAGAATGTAGAAGGCTGCGAGCATACAGTTTGAGCATAGCGGAATTGCAGGCTGTTCCAACAGCCGGGGACAGCGGCGATGCGTATCGGTTATTTGTTCGGAGGGACAGCCTCAGGGACAGTGTCGGTCAGCCTCACCTAACCCTCCCTGTTGCTTGCAGATAGCGTTTGCGGCTGGCGGCGATGATCTTGTGCGCCGCAGCCGGCCCGCTCCATCCCAGAATACGGGTTTTCTTGTGCTCAAGTTCCTTATAGATGGTGAAGAAATGCTCGATCTCGCGCCGCAGATGCGCAAAAAGCTGCTTCACCGAGTCGATTTCGTTGTACAGCGGATTGTTCTGCTGGACGGCAAGGATTTTCTGGTCGGGCTCGTTGCGGTCAATCATGCGCAGAACGCCGACGGGGCGCACTTCGACCATGCAGCCCGTGAAAGAGGGTTCTTCAGTGACGGTGAGCACGTCAAGGGGATCGCCATCCTCGCCGAGCGTTCCGGGAATGAAACCGTAATCACCGGGATAGTGCATGGGCGAATAGAGAAAGCGGTCCAGGCGGAAAATACCGAATTCCTTGTCGTATTCGTATTTGTTGCGAGAATTTTTGGGGATTTCGACGATCATGCGGACGACTTTGGGGGACTGCGGGCCCGGGTCGATTTCGTGAATCTTGGCGGCCATGACTCAGGGTAGCGAAGCTCCGGCGCAGGCAGCAAGGAAAATCGACATTTTCCGGCTATTCACCGGAAGCCAAAAGAGCGAAATGTTGTGGATCAGCGGAAAAATCTGAGCGTGTGTTTTCGCTAGGTTAGCCCGAATCCTAATTCCGAAGATTGTCGAGCGCGGGGCAGCATTTGGGCAAAAGCATATAATTCTGATGTGGGAGCACTGTGCCGGGAATTGTGGGCATCGAATGGAAGCGTACGAGCATTTTCATCTGGTCGGGCGGGCGCTGTGGCGCTGGTTTGTCACGCGCTGCTATGACGCCCTAATTGTCGGGCTTCTGTGGTTTGCCGGGCTGTGGTATTTGCATGTTCCATGGGCTGCTCTTTGGGCGATTCTTGGCGGACTGCTGCACTTCATCCCGAATTTCGGCATTGCCATTGCGCTGGTGGGACCCGCGATAGCCGCAGGAATCAGTGGCGGATGGATGCGGCTTCTCTATGTGCTGATTCTTTACTCGGTAATCGTGATTGTCGACAGCCTGCTGATTCAGCCGTGGCTAATGAAGGGAGTTGCGCGGGTGCCGTTCTGGATCTCGTTGATTGCGCCGATTGCTCTGGGGCTCGTGTTCAGCTTCTGGGGTGTGTTGCTCGCCCCGCCGATTTTGGCCGTCTATTATGCGTATCGCGCGCACGTGCGCAGAAATACGCCCGGAGGCGCGTCTGGCAAACAGTGAAATTTGTGGGAGGCGACTGGTGGAATCGCCTCCCGTGTCCCTGGGGTGTTGAGTCTCCGCTCCTGCTTGGGCAGGTAACGGATCTAACGCTCAGTTCAAACCCTGCGCACCAAAAAAAGTTGCGGGCGATTCGTTACGCTGGGCCATACAATTAGAATACATTGACGAGTGAAGTTGGCTGCTGAACTATCAATGAGCGCTCCCTAATCCATGAAGAAAAAAGACAGACATTCCGATGAAAACCGGCCGGCGGCGCGGCACGAAGAAGTCGCAGAAGCGGACCTGCTTGCTTATCTTTCAGGCGCGCAGCGCCCGCAGAGCATCCGGGAAATTGCCAGCGGGATGAAGCTGCGACACTGGGGGCGTCGAGCTTTGCCCAAGGTGCTCTCGCAACTGAAGCGGAGCGGCGACGTGGAAGAATCGCGCAGCCGGTTTCGGCTGAGCGGAAAGCGTGTGGAACGCAAACCAACCGCGCCGCTTTCGGTGGCATCGCCGCTCGAACGAGAGGGACATGCCGCGCGGCACGATGCCAACGTGATCGTGGGGCGACTGGTGGCGCATCGCGACGGATATGGTTTTGTGGTACCGGAACGTCCAATTGTGCAGATGGACGGTGACTTGTTCATCCCCGCCAGCGGCATGGACGACGCCATGCACGGCGACCGTGTGCTAGCGCGCATTGCCCGGCGGCATCCTGAGGGGCGCTTCGAAGGGCGCATCGAAAGAATCACAGCGCGGGCGCACCCCACGGTGGTTGGTCTTTTTCGCTATGGACCGCACGGCAACGTGGTGCTGCCATATGATACGCGTATCTCCCACGAAATTATTATCCCGCCGGGCGAGGAGCTGACTCCGGCGCTGCGCGAAAAACTGCACCTCGATTCGACGGAACGCGTGCGCGCCAGCCGGCGTTTGCGGCTGCCGGAGCTTGAGGGCGCAGTGGTGGATGTAGAGTTGACGCGCTATCCGCGTGGCGGCGCCGCTCCAGCAGGGCGCGTCACAGAAATTCTCGGCCGTCACGGCGAAATGGGCGTGGACGTGGAAATTGTCATTCGCAAACACCATCTCCCGCACGTCTTCAGTGGCGAAGTGCTGGCGCAGGCGCGCGCGGTTCCGCAGGAAGTCCGCGCCGATGATCTTGCGGGCCGGCGGGATTTTCGCGCGTTGCCCATCGTTACAATCGACGGCGAAACCGCGAAGGATTTTGACGATGCAGTCTATGCGGCGCCGCGCGCGGGCGACGGATTCGAGCTGCAAGTGCACATCGCGGACGTGGCGCATTACGTGCGGCGAGGCGCGGAACTGGATCGCGAAGCGCGGCTTCGCGGCACTTCTGTGTATTTTCCCAATCGTGCTGTTCCGATGCTGCCCGAAGCGCTCTCGAATGGAATCTGTTCGTTGAATCCGCATGTGGATCGGCTGGTGATGAGCGCCATCATGCAGCTCGACGCCAGCGGCAAAATTCTCGAAGCCGAATTCACGCCGGGTGTGATTCGTTCGGCTGAGCGCATGACCTATACAAACGTGAACAAAGTGCTGGAAGGCGACCCAGAAATGACTGCGCGTTACGCGGCGCTCGCGGAGAATTTCCGGTTGATGAAAAAGCTGGCGCTGGCGCTCAACGCGCGCCGGGCTGCGCGTGGCTCGATTGACTTCGATTTGCCGGAGCAAGTGATTGAATTCGACGAGATGGGCCGCATGGTTGGGATTATTCGCAGCGTGCGCAACATCGCGCATCGCATCATCGAGGAGTTCATGCTGGCCACGAATGAAGCGGTGGCGTCGTACCTCGAGGGGCGCGGTATTGCGTCGCTGCATCGCGTTCACGAAAAGCCGGATCCGAAGAAAGTGCTGGAATTCGAGGAGCTGGCGCGGGCATTTGGGTATTCGTTTGGCATAGAGAATCTTGCGGAGCGCCGCGTTGCCATACGCCACGGCAGCGTGCGTCCTGCGGGACGCGAACGCCACGGCCGGATGCGCCCGATGCAGGTAGCGCTTCCCACGGACGAAATTGACATTCGCCCGCAGCACTACCAGCGACTGACCGCGAAGATCGCTGGCAAGCCGGAGGAGCGCATTCTTTCGTATCTGATGCTGCGCTCGCTCAAGCAGGCGCGCTACGCGGCGGAGTCTCTCGGGCATTTTGCGCTCGCCACGGAACAGTACACACATTTCACTTCTCCCATTCGGCGCTATCCGGATCTGATCGTGCATCGCATTCTCAAATGGGCGCTGGAAAATCCGGGCGCCGCGAAAGGCCCGTATCGCGAAGGGGAGTTGCAGGAAATTGCCGTCGAAACTTCAGAAGCAGAGCGCCGCGCCGATTCTGCCGAACGCGAGCTCATGGACTGGAAAACCGTGCAATACATGGAAGGGCATTTGGGCGAGGAATATGATGCGCTGATTATCTCCGTGCAGAAATTCGGATTTTTCGTAGAGCTTTTTGAGGTGTTCGTCGAGGGGTTGGTGCCGGTCGACCGCCTGGAGGAAGTGCTCGGCGCGCGCTTCCGTTATCGCGAAAACGATCACGCCATTGTCAGCGAATCCTATCGCGGCCGGAAGGCCCAAACCGCCCGGCGGGAATTCCATCTAGGCGACCGGCTGCGCGTCCGCGCCGAGCGCATCGACGTTTTCCGCAACCGCGTAGAATTCAGCGTGATTGACTGATTTCCACAGGTGCGCGCGATTTCCACAGGGTACTCTCCAGTAAAGTCCGAACGTACTATTGACGCTTAACATACGCCGCTTTTAGCCTTCGACTATGCCAGCCTTCGCGTCTCTTCTTGGCAAGCGCGTGGAAGCGAGCTACCGGGCAGGCGACGTGCACATGACCGTCACCGGCACGCTGGCGCTGGATTCTGGCCAGCGCATTCACCTGGAAGAGCGCTTTTCTCAGGGCGGCAGGAACAAGACTCTTCGTATTGAGATTCCCTATGCCTCCATCGTGCGCGTGCGTGAAGTAGCTGTACGAATGGAGGCCTCGCCGGCTTCTTAAGTCCTGCGCTCGTCATTCCTGTTTATAAATTTCGATTCCCTCGCCCTCACTTCAACCGCTATATTTGTTCGTTGTTTGAAGCGGAAACCAACAGGATGGCTGGAGGCGGTTATGAAACCCCGCGTGGGGTTGATTGGATTGGGACTCATGGGCTCGCCGATGGCGGCTAATTTCTTGAAGGCAGGATTCCCGCTGACGGTGTGGAATCGCACTGCGGAAAAAGCGCAGAAGCTCGCGAAGCTTGGAGCGACAGCGGCGAAATCGCCGGCGGACGCCGCGGCTAAGACAGACATTTTGCTCACGATTGTCAGTGACCCGCCAGCTCTCGAAGAAGTGCTTTGGGGTGAACAAGGCGCCTTGTCCGCGCTCAAAAGCGGCAGCGTGCTGATTGATTCCAGCACGGTTTCTCCGGCGCTGGCTCGCCGGATCGCCAAAGCGTGCGCCGAGAAATCCGTTGCCTTCCTTGATGCGCCTGTCACTGGTGGCACGTGGGGCGCGGAAAAAGGCGAACTGGTTTTTATGATGGGCGGCGAAAAAGAGACGTTCGAGCGCGTTCGCCCAGTGCTGGAAGCCGTCGGAAAACACTTTTTCCTTCTTGGGCCGAATGGCGCTGGCCAAACTGTGAAGCTGGCCATGAATTTGATCCTCGCTCTGGAGGTGGAAGCGCTCGCGGAAGGGCTCGAGCTGGTCACCAGTTCTGGAGTGGACGGCGCAAAGCTGATCGAAGTCCTGCAGTCAAGCATGGGCCGCGCGCCGGTCTTGGACGTGAAAGCGCCAGTGATGCTCAAACACGATTTCGCGCCAAGTTTTCCGTTGCGATTGATGCACAAAGACATTCGCCTGGCTATGGAATTGGCCAAAGAAAATGGACTGGAACTTCCTGCAGGCGCAGCGGCATATAAGGCCTACTCTGCCGTAAAAGCCGCAGCGAAAAGCGACGTGGATTACGCGGCGATCGCGTCCTACTGGAAGAGGAACTGAAAGACTTCCTATGGCTTCGCGGTCGGAGGAAAATATTCGAAAGGCAGATCGCGCGCGGTGCGGAGTCCGGCGGTCGCGGCCAGAATTACAGGTATCGCATTTACAGAGACAGCCGCAGTAGCGATGTCGCCGTGCGTTCCGCCCGGCACGGTCAGTGTGATATTCGGCTCGCCGGTCAGCGTCACAGTGTCCGCGGGATCTTTCGCGCCCACGTACATTTTCAATTCCATGAAGATTTTTTCCACGCCGCTCGCGATGCCACGCGCCACTTGATGCACTCCGGCGACTTGGCCAGCTTTCACGCGAAGAAATTCCGTTTGGACTGGCTCTTCCGCGATCACCGGCTCGATGGTTTCCGTGATTTGCTCGAGCGCAAAACCAAGGCCGTCTCCAACCATGGCGACGGACTCGGGCAAGCCATGATGCTTTATTACGCCGGCGGCAACGCGCTCGCGAAATTCTTCTGGAGCCATTCCCGCGCCTATTTTTTTCTGGAGCGGCAGGCGGCGCTTGGAAGCGTCCACAATGCGCACGCTGCGCGCTGAATCCACGCGCTGCGCCACGGTTGAAAGCGTGAGGACGAGCTTGTCCATGACGAATCCAGGATTCACGCCGGTGCCAACGAGCGCCACGCCCTCTTCCTTCGCGGCGGCATCGAGTTTGGCGGAAAGCTCAGGGTGCTTGCGAAACGGATAGGCCAATTCTTCGCAAGTGGAAACGATGCAGCAGCCCGCTTCAATGCAGGCCATTAATTGCGCCACAACATCCTTCAAATAGGAGGAAGTGCAATGAATCACCACGTCGGCGGGCTTACTTAGCGCCTCGCTAGCGTCGGCGGAAATAGTTATACCCCACGGCGCATCGGGCGCTCCCACCACCTCGCCTAAATCGCGCCCGGCCTTTGCGGGATCGGAATCAATGGCTCCGGCGATCTCCAGCGCATTCTTTTGTCTCATCAGGCGCACAATGGAAGCGCCAATTGGACCGACTCCGTACTGCAACACGCGAATTTTCTTTCGGCTCACAACTTCTCCCTGTGCTTCCCAAGACGTTTAGCGAAACCAATACGATAATTCCGAATGCCGCGCGGCGCAAGCATTCTGAGCGCGATTCGACGGCGCCCATTTTCGAATGCAGGCATAATGGCTGGCTGAGTTCCCGATGACCACAGTCGCAAGAATACAAAATGACGCGGTGGCTAGCCGGCGCTGGCTGCGCCCGTGGTTGCGAGCATTACTGCGAATTGGCGGCAGCGCGCTGGCTCTCGTTCTGTTGTTTCATTTTCTGCCGATCGCTGAAGTGTGGCGCACGCTGCGCCTGCTACCCTGGCAACTGTGGCTGTTGGTGATTGCAGGCTATCTGGCCGCGCATGTGGTGGCAATAAATAAATGGCGCTTAATGGTGAACATGGCGGGAGCGGGACTGACCTTTCGGCAGTCGGTGCTTTGCTATTTTTCGGGGTTGTTCAGCACCCTGCTGCTGCCGTCCATCGTCGGGGGTGATGTGGTGCGCGCGGCGGTGGCGTTTCGCACCGGGCAAAGCAAAGCAGGAGTGATTATGGGAGGACTAATCGATCGCATGATCGATTTTGCGGCGCTGGCACTTCTGGCCGCGCTTGGGGCCGTGCTGGTTCCCGTTGCTCTGCCGGCGGAAACGCGGCGGGTTTTCCTCATTGCGGGAATTGTTCTGGCAGTCTTGGCGGCGTTAATGACGCCGGTGGTCGTATGGTTTCCCGCGCGAAAGTTGCGTTTCAAGTTTCGGCGGCACATCGCCAAGCTCCGGCGAGCGGCGCGTTCGATGAGGCGCAAACCTCAGTACGTCGTCGCCGCCCTGTGCCTCGGGTTGATTGTTCAGGGGAGTTTTATCTGGCTGACCGCGCGCGTCGCTGCCGCAAGCGATCTGCATCTGGCGTTTCGCGCATGGCTTTTCGCGTGGCCCCTGGCGAAATTTTCCGCTGTTGTTCCCATCACACAAGGTGGTATCGGTGTGCGCGAAGCGGCGCTTGTGGTCTTGCTCGTTCCCTTTGGCGCGCGTCCGGCGAAGACTGCTGCCGTGGGACTGGCGTGGGAAGCGGTGATTATCACCGGAGGCCTTATCGCTGGGCTCACGGCGTTTTTTTTGGGGCGTTCCTCAGCTTCCGGGCAAAATTTGGAAGCGCCCGAGGATTTGTCGTTGCCGCAGCGTTAGCTCGCGTCGACTTCTCGCAAGTCCAGTTCGAAGAAAAGCGCGCCGGACACAGGATTAAAGCGATAGGGCTCGATTTCGCGAAAACCAAGCGAACGGTACAGCGCGATGGCCCGCGTCATGGTAGGCATGGTATCGAGTCGCATCGTTGCGTAACCCGCTGTTTTGGCATTTTCGATGAGCGCGCGAGCAAGACTGGCTCCCACCGTTTTTCCGCGATGCGTCGAGCGTACGTAGAGCCGCTTCATTTCGCACACATGGTCTTGCAGACGGCGCAATGCGCCACAACCCGCGATTTCGTCGCCGTCGAAGGCGAGCAGCAGCCGTCCGCTCGGCCGCGCATATTCTCCCGGGAGGCTCGCCAGCTCTTTCTCGAATCCCTGAAAACACAGATCGATTTTTATGCTGGCTTCGTATTCTCGAAAGAGCATTCGCGCAACACCGATAAATTCCGGTGAATCGGCATTCTGAATGTGCATAGCTCACCTGGTCCGATGTGGCAAATGTTAAGGGAGTGCCGAACCGTTTGCAGACTGAGGAGGCTGGCGCAAAAAGACATTTTGGCTGGCTGTTTTCTTCTGCGGCTCAGCGGTTACGGCGAGGCGTGTCGCGGCGCGTTCGGGGCTTTCTCCGCTTCACCGCGAGCCCTGTATTTCGAAGCGCGCTCCGAAAAGCAGCGGCCCTGAGCCGAGGAACGCCCGTGCCGGAAACTCGCCAGAAAAATACGTGCGGTAAATCGCGTTGAATTGCTCGAAGAGCGAAACATCCGAACAAAAAACTTGCACAAAAACCAAATCGGCCATGCTCAGGTTCGCGCGCGCCAGCGTTTCGTGAAAGCTATCCATTAAAAAGCGGATTTCTTTGTCAGCTTCCGCTGGAACTTTTTTCGTCTGAGGATCGAGCCCGATGTGTCCGCTCATGTAAAAAGTGTCGCCAGCGAGCACGCCATTCGAGAACGGCAGCGGGCCAAATCCGGACGGCGAAGAAATGTGCAAACGATTATTCTGAAACGCCACTCCATCTCCTTATTTTTATCTTCTCCAAGACTACCGGATTAATGTCCGATGCCGCTCAAAAATGGATAATGTTCCGCCGCGGCCATGAAAAATAACATGGGAAATGAAAGCCAAAACGCGGTGCGCGAGGCGATGTAGGACCAGCGCATCATCTGCGTGGCCTGCGGCGGCATCGGTGTTCCTTCACTGTCTCTGGCGCGGTTCCATTGAATCATGCGCTTCTGCACGCGCCAGACGACGCCCCACACGTTCATGAGCATAACCAGTCCAAGCCCGCCGCCGACGCTGATGCACAAGTGGGCGTTCGATGCGTCGGGTGAAGCGTTGAGAACCAGAATTATCCAGGAAGCGGCAATGATGACAATAGCGATGAGAATCGCGCGAATCCAGCCGTTGCCGAGCGGCCCGCCAAAAGGCATTTGCAGCGGGTACAGAATCGCATACGCCACCATCCACACCAGAAACCATTCGCCGAGCCATGTCCAAAGCAATCCGGGATAACCGGAATTTTGCGCGTCGGCTTGAAGAAGAATTGTGTAATAGCGCAGACCTACGAGCACAGTGATGAGCGCGCTCCAGCGGAACCAGATCATGGCCCGCGACATCAGCGCAGGATAGACTTTGCGGCGCGTTGCGTCGTCCAGCGTTTTCATCGTCGGCGTTCCCACCAAATTGAAAAAGTAGAGCAAGCCAATCCAGATAATCCCCGCGACGAAGTGAATCCACCGCAGCGTAATTTCTTCGTTAGTGATGGGCGTGCTGGGAAAACTGAAATGCGGCCAAAGTTTCGCGACGTGTGATAAGAGAAGACTTGTTTCCAGCATGACCACTCCTTCCATATACAGCGCTCGAAACGTATCATATAGGATTAGGTACAAAATGCATTCGCTGTTATAAGTTCAACCGCAGAAGTTGATGCCGGCGAGGCGGCGGTCCCTCATCTATGACTTGGCTAAAATTTCTGGCAGTCACGATTATTTATTTCGGGATTTGCGAAACAATGGAGCGGGCGCTGGTTCGGCCCGGTGGTGGGGACATTTACCGTGCCAAATTTGGCTGGCGCCTGTTCTGGTGGTTTTGCATTGGGGGTTCAGCAGTTAACATACTGGAGCAACTGCTTGGCCGCAGCGACGGTGGCAAACAACTTCCAGTCTGGTTTTCGATTCTGGCTTTTCTGGGGCTCGTGCTTACTTGGCCACGTACGGTGATTGTGGACTCGAACGGTTTGTCTTCGGTTTCTCTTCTTGGAATGAGGCGCCGATTTATTCCTTGGCCTGAAGTTGCTACGATTACATCAGATTGGGAGGAAGGAAATCTTTTTTGGAAGCTGCAGGCTATATGGAAATTCATCGGAACTCGCATTATTGTGCTCAGCCGCACGGGCACGCACATAGAGCACACAATCTTTATTCGGAGACAAGGCCGATTTTTAGACGACTTGCGCCGGTACGCTCCTAAACAAGTATTTGCTCCAGGAATTTATGACTGGCATCCGGCATCGTAGGCCTCAGGTCGGCAACCTATGAGTCTGCGATGGCGCCACTGTCTATGCGCAATTTTCGTAAAGCCCACTGCGCGTGCTCCGCGAGCAATGGATCCGCTGAACGCCCGAGTTGCTCGAGCCTTTGCATGACACGCGAATAGGCGGGATTTACGGGCGTAATGCCAGAATTTCCCACCGCGACGCATGCATTTCTCAGCAGGCCGCGCCACTTTGCGCGTTTAACGGGGCTACCGCGAAAGCCCCTGCGAAACTCGTTCTCGCCGAGCGAGAGCAGCCATTCCGTCGGCGGACGAAAGAGCGAATTATTATCGGCGGCGCGTGATTCCGCATCGACGCTGGCGAATTCGTTTGACCCGATTTTGCGCGGCCGAAATCCCGGCAAAGATGTGGTCGGAGCTTTGCGATTCCACGGGCAAACGTCCTGGCAAATGTCACAGCCAAAAACCATCGCACCCATGGCCGAGCGAAATTCCGCGGGAATGGACCCGCGCAACTCAATGGTGAGATAAGCAATGCAGCGGTGCGCGTCAAGAATGTAAGGCTCAACAAAAGCGTCGGTGGGACAGGCGTCAATGCATCGCGTGCAAGTGCCACACAGATCGCGAGGGGGAGCGCCACCATCCGCCAACGTCGGAGCGAGAGCCAGATCCGTGAGAATCACGCCCAGGAAAAGCCACGAACCAAGTTGCTGGTTGATGAGGCAGGTATTTTTGGCGAGCCAGCCAAGCCCTGCATATTTCGCGGCCACGCGTTCGAGCACCGGCCCGGTGTCCACATAGGCCCGCGCGTCAAAATCGCCGCCGAATTCGCCGCGCATCCACGCGACGAGCTCGTCGAGCTTGCGCTTCAGAACATCGTGATAATCGTCTCCCCACGCATAACGCGAAATCCAGCCGCGCGGAGAATTTACTGCGGCGTTTGTGCCATTGTCGTGGACCTCTTCATCAGATGAAACGGGTTTAAGCGCGGAAGTCGAATAGGGTAGCGGCGCATTGTAATTCATGGCGCAAACGATCGCGCAGCGAGCGCCCGGCAGCGCTTTCTGCAAATTTGCTCGGCGCGGATCGTGAAGGTAGCGCATCTCGCCCGCATAATCGCGCGCAAGCCAGTCAGGGAGGTGCTTCAGCTCTTCGAATTCCGCGGCCGGCGCGACGCCGCACAGATCAAATCCGATAGCGCGTGCTTGCTCGCAAAGGCGGCGAGTTATCGCGGCGTCCAACATGACATTATGATGCACCCGTTTTTGCTCAATGAGCGGAGCTTTCGATTTTTTGCGGCGCGTGGGCGCAATTTACCGCGCACGCTGGTATGACTGCGTTAGCACTGATACAATCCCCATCCATGGCAAACTGGCGGCAAATTCAAGGACGTATACGCAGGGCGCGCTCAAGCGCCGATCCTGTGGCGAAGCTGAACGAGTTGTTTCAGAAGACGCGCGACGCGATGGTGGCGTTCGAGGCCGCCGCGCTCGAGGAAAAATCCGGACGCAGCGACGAGGCGGTGCGCTGGTACACGATTGCGGCGCAGCGTTTTCGCCGCGCGGATTGGCGGCAGAAGGCGGCGGAGGCGCTAACACGGCTCGGCGCGCCTGTGCCTGAAGCAACTGCGCAACTGACGGCGTCGAGCACGAATGCGCGCAACGCCGAAGAAAACGGCGAGGCCGAAACCGTCACAGCCGCTGCGGATTCACAAGCCGATACGGAGGAGAACGGCGAAGCGCAGCCCGCTGATTCGGAAGCCGCCGCGCGCGTGCCCAGCGCGACAAACGCGCCCGCTCGAACGGGCCACGCTGCACCGCGAACCGGCCGCAGGCGCGGACGCCGTGGAGGCAGACGCCATCGCCGCCCTGGCGCACGCAGTTCCGCGACATCCACACAGACTCACGCGCATACCGCTGCGCATTCTCGCCAGCCCCAGCACGGGCCCAGCGCGCCGCCAATTCGCGAGGAGGATGAGACTGCGGTCTTCGAACCGGTGCGTGAAGTCGAATCTGAAGCAGCGGAAGCCGCGCGTTCACCCTTTGTCGCGGAGCCGTCCGGCCCGCTCGTCGAGCGCGTGACGTACATTCGCGCTGGCGATCCCGCGCTCGCCTCGCGGTTTGCTCATCTGGAATCTTTGTTGCGGCGGCTCATCTCCGCGCCGCTGCATCGCGTGGACGAACTCGAAGAGGCGCCCGCCGGACCCGGCGTGTTTCTGCTGTCCGATTCCGATCTGATGACCAATTATTACGTCGAGGCCTGCCAGACGCTGCGCATTGGGACGAGTCAGCTTGCTCGCGCAGGGCGCGCCGGACGCGGTGCGCGCACTGAAGGCAAAGCCTCGCTGCGCAGCCAGATGGCCGAACATCTGGAAATCAACGAAACGCAGGTCAGCGACTACCTCAAGAAGCATTGCGTGGTGCGCTGGCTGCAACTTGACGAAGACGCTCCGCGCCTCGCGCACTTCGCCATCGCCCTCCTCCGGCCCGCCCTCAACACGGACTGA
>DASYYQ010000038.1:0-32860 GCA_035933545.1 Candidatus Acidiferrales bacterium
CCGGATTTGGAGAAGTCGCCCATTTTGCCGAGGCATTTTTTCTGGAATTCGGCGTCACCGACGGCGAGGACTTCGTCCACGATGAGGATTTCGGGTTCAAGATGGGCGGCGATGGCGAAGGCCAGGCGCGTGTACATGCCGGAGGAATAGTGTTTGACGGGAGTGTCGAGGAATTTTTCGGTGCCAGCGAAGGAGATGATTTCGTCGAAGCGGGCGGCGATTTCGGCGCGCTTCATGCCGAGAATGGCGCCGTTGAGGAAAATGTTTTCGCGGCCGGTGAGTTCGGGATGGAAGCCGGTGCCGACTTCGAGGAGGGAGCCGGTGCGGCCGGAGATTTCGACTTCGCCGGCGGTGGGGTCGGTGATGCGCGAGAGGATTTTCAGCAGCGTGGATTTGCCGGCGCCGTTGCGACCGATAATGCCGACGATTTCGCCGCGGTGGACGTCGAAGGAGACGTCTTGGAGGGCCCAGAAAGTTTTGGGGCGGGCGGCGTGTGAGTTGGATTTACCGTTACGGCGAAATGCGGAGGCGAGGGAATCGCGGAGGGTGGTGTAGCCACGGCGCTTTTCGCCGAGCTGGTAGAGTTTGCCGAGGGAGCGGACGGAAATGGCGAGGTCAGACGATGTCGGCAAAGGCTTTCTCCATGCGGCGGAAGTAGAAGAGGCCGCCGACGAGCAGGGTGAAGATAGTGATGACGGAAACGGCGGTCATGATGCTTGGGGCGGGCTTGCCGAAAAGGCACCAGCGGAAGCCTTCGACGACGCCAGACATGGGATTGATGCCGAGAACGATGCGCTTCCAGTGAGTTTTGACGATGCTGGAAGGGTAGATGACCGGCGTGACGAAAAACCAGAATTGGATCATGAAGTTGATGACGTAACGAACGTCGCGGTACTGGACGTTGAGGGCGGAGAGCCAGAGTCCTATCGAGAGCGACGCGAGCAGCGCGAGGAGCACAAAAACCGGCACGAAAAGCAGGTGCAGCGTTGGGACGGTGCGGTACCAGCCCATCAGCGCGAGGAGCAGCAGGAAGGAGATGGAGAAGTCCACCACCGCGGTGAGCACCGACGCGATGGGCATCACCAGGCGCGGGAAATAGACTTTGGTGATGAGATTTTGATTGTTGGTGAGGCTGTTGCCGGAATTGCCCAGCGACGAGGCGAAGAGCAGCCAGCAGATCGAGCCGCTGAAATAAAATAGGGGCGGAGTGATGCCGCCGGTGGAGAAGCCGTTTTTTGCGAAGAGCAGGGTGAAGACGATCATCTGGGCGAATGGCTGGATGACGGCCCAGAGGATTCCCAGGACGGTTTGCTTGTAGCGCACCTGAATGTCGCGCTTGGCGAGAATCCAGAGCAGCTCGCGATAATGCCAGAGCTCGGCGAAGTCGATAGGCTGCCAGCCCGCTTTGGGGCGGAGCTTCAACTTGCGAGGCGGCGATGGAAGAGGGAGCGATGCGACGCTCAAAGGAGCGATGCCTCCGGACAATATAGTAACTGTAGATGAAGCGGCGGAGCAATCATTCAGCGCACCATAATGATGCAGGCCGCGGGAGGCGAGTTACAAGCTGGGCTAGGCGCACGAGAGTGCGCTCACGGCGAAAAATACGGCAAAATGGGTCGACGGTCGGTAGCGCAGGCATATGCTATGAGGTTTTGAGTTCGAGGGAATATGGAGCGGGCGAACGTTGTAATTATCGGAGGCGGAGTGGTGGGCTGCGCGATCGCGGCGGCGGCTGCGGCGAAGTGGAAAGACGTGTTTTTGCTGGAGCAAATGCCGAAATTGGGCATGGGTGCGAGTTCGCGGAATAGCGGAGTGATTCATTCCGGGCTGTATTACACGCCCGGGTCGTTGAAGGCGCGGCTATGCGTTCGCGGGAATAAGTTGACCAAGGAATTTTGCGCGGCGCATGGCGTGGCGCATCGCGTGACCGGGAAATTGGTGGTGGCAACGGCGAAAGAACAGGAGGGGACGCTGGCGGAATTGATCGAGCGCGGGGAAAAGAATGGCGTGGAAGGGCTGCGCATGGTGGATGCGGCGGCGATTCGCGCGCGCGAACCGCACATTCGAGGGACGGCGGCGATTGAAGTGCCGTCGGCGGGAATCGTGGCCAGCGAGGAATTGGTGAAGGCGTATGCGCGAATCGCGGCGGAGCGCGGCGCGGACATTGTGACGCACGCGAAAGTGACGCGGCTCGAGGCGCAGCGGGGAATTATGCGCGTGACGAGCGAAGCCGGAGAAATTGAAGCGCGATGCGTGGTGAACAGCGCGGGGCTGTTCGCGGATGAAGTGGCGGCGATGATGGGCTCGGCGATGGCGCGGCACAAAATTTATCCGGTGCGCGGCGAGTATTGCGAGATTGTGCGCGGCCGCAGGGATTTGGTGCGCGGGCTGGTCTATCCGCTGCCGCATCCGGAAGGACTGAGCCTCGGCGTGCATTTGACGAAGACACTGTGGGATGGAGTGCTGGTTGGGCCGACGGCGCATTACATCGCGGACAAAAATGATTATGAGAGCAACCGTCCGCCGGTGGAGGAATTTGCGCGGATGGCGCAGGCGATGCTACCGGAGATTCGCGCCGAAGATTTGGTTCCCGCGTATACGGGGATTCGCGCGAAGCTGGCGCCGCCCGGCAGCCATCATGCCAGCGACTTTGTGATCGAGCGCGACCCGCAATTCGGGAATGTGGTGCATTTGATGGGCATGGAGTCGCCCGCGCTGACCGCGGCGGGAGCGATCGCGGGATATGCGATGGAATTTATGGGGGAAGTTTTGACGAGCTTTTAAGGACTAGTCACCTCTTCTTGTGTATGCAGATTCCATTTCATCTCTCCCATGGTTGGAAGCCACTCCTCGTCGGGAGTTCCGGGATCAAAATGCTTTCCATGCCGCTCGTATGCTACGCCCAGCCTGGTTAAGGCTTCGAGAACAGGCTGGCAGTTGTGTAGTGTCTCGTCCAAGAAGGGAACAAATGGCTCAAGCTGCGAGGACTGTTCTGGATGCTAGTGGACGAGCAGGAGGCGAAGACGAAGCGGACGCGGGAATTGAGACGAGGCAGAGCGCCGGGCTAATGCACTAGAGTCGACGCAAACACAAACCGCACCCGGCCCTTAATCCGAGGAACTCCCTCGGCGAGGGCGGCGATAGTGGCGGGATGCGGATGGCCGATGGCGATGGCGGAGCCGTCGCGGATGGCGTCGCGCGCGGCGAGGTCGAGTTGGCGAAGAATTGCATCGTGCGTTTCGACGTCGTCGAGGAAAACTTTGCGCGATGCGGCACGCACGCCGGCGCGTTCAGCGGCATCGAAGGCGACGGTGGCGGCGGTGGTGCGGCTGTCGATGAAGAAAAGATTGCGGCGACGCAGCGCGTCCATCAGTTCGGACATGAGCTGAGGATTGGCGGTGGCGAGCGAACCTTCGTGATTGTTGACGCCGATAGCGTGCGGAACGTCGGCGAGCATTTGGCTGAGCAATTGATCGACTTCATTGGCGGGCATTCCGAGGCGCAATTCGACGGGCTCAGCTTTGGCGGCGCTGCCTTCGAATTGCATGGGAAGGTGAAGCATGACCTGATCGCCGCGACGATAGACTTCGTTGGCGATTTCGGCGGAGCGCAATTGATCGGGCAGGACGGAAAAAGTAAGCGGGAAAGGCAATTTGAGGAGCGCCGCGGCAGCGGATTGGTCGCTGCCCATGTCGTCAATGATGATGGCGAGGCGCGGAGCGGAATTGCGGCTAGAGGAGGCGAAGGAATTCGGCGCAGCGAAGGCGATGCGAATGGAGTGGGTGCGCTGATCGTTCAGCAAATAATCGAAACGAATGGTGCCGGGCGCTGCGGACTGCGAAGAGCGCTTCAGGTGATGGCGAGCAGCGGCATGGTCAAGAGCATGCTCAAGAGAGTCACGGTCAGATGCGTTGGAGAGATTGATGGAAATGTCGTCGGCGATTAGCTGAGAGCGGCCGTTGGCTGAGTGGCGCATTTCCGGGCGGATGGAAATTTGCGCGTTGCGGCCAGCGGCGTTTTGCGCTGCGGCGACCAAGTCGCGGGTGATGGCGTGAATTTGCGAGCTGCTCGGCGATTTTCGGGCGCAAGAGGCGAGGAAAAACGCGGAGAGCAAAAAAAACAGGAGGCAGACCGCGTGCCGTAGTTGAGGCGGCACGCGAAGTTCATGGAAACGGCCAGCGAGGGCCACTTTGGCGTTAGGCAGCCTTCTGAGCAGGGCTGCTGCCCTGTAGAATTTCGATGGCCTTTTTGACGACCGGGTCGTCCGCGGAAGGCAATTGTCCCGGAGGCGGAGGCGCGAGCTGGTCCTCATTCAACTGAGCGACATCGCTTACGGTCTTGGGACTGACTTCGACAGTGGGCGCGACGCCTTCCTTGGGAATGGATTTGCCATCCGGAGTGAAATAGTTGGCGACAGTGAGAATGATGGCGGAGCCGTCGTTGAGCGGAATCAATTTTTGCTCTGAAGCAGTGCCGAAAGTATTTTCTCCGACAGTGTCTCCGCGATGATTGTCGCCAATGGCGGCGGCGAGAATTTCAGCCGGACCGGCTGTGCCGCTGGAGATCAGGACGGTCATAGGGGCGCTCCAGACAACTTTGGAGGGATCGGCAGAGAAAGTTTGCTTGGAGATGGTTTGCCCTTCGAGAGTGGCAATGGTTCCAGAAGGAAGGAACAACTGGGCAGTATCAAGGCCTTCACTCTCCGGGCCGGAGGCTGAGCCGCGCAAATCGAGAATGAGCTTTTTCGCGCCCTGGCGCTTGAACTGGATGAGCTTCTCGCGAATCTGGCGAGAAGTGCCGGGTTCAAAAGCGGGGACGCGCAGATAGGCGATGCCGTCCTGCATCTGCTCCTGAAGCAAATGGGGAGGCTGGAGCTTGGCGTAAGTCATGGTGACGTCGAAAGGCTGTTCTTTTCCGCGGCGAATGACTTCGCTGGTGACCGTTTTGCCAGGATCGCCAGTGAGCAAAACATCCGCTTCGCCGATGGACATTTCCGTCGTGGATATGCCGGCGATGGACTCGAGCAAGTCGCCATCCTTGAGGCCGGCAGCTTGCGCGGGGCTGTCCGGGAGAACGGAAACCACGACCACGTAACCGTAGCGCTTGGAAAGAAAGACACCGACCTGGCCTTTGGTCTTATCGTTGACTTTGTTTTCGTAATCCGCGTACTCGGCAGGACTCAAATAGCTCGATTGAGGATCGAGAGAGTCGAGAAGGCCATGAAGCGCGCCCGAAGTGACTTCGGGAATGTTGGGCTGATCTACGTAATCGTCCTGGATGTATTGCAGCACTTCGCTATAGACGGTGAGAGTGACATAGGTTTTGTCGTCGCTGGTCTTGCCCTTGACGTAGCCGACCGCGACATAAGCGAAGATCAAAACTGAGACGACGATTACCGCTTTCTTCCAAAATGGACTCATGTTTTTCCGTTTCCCATTCGTTCCGTGTTTTAGCAGGGCTAAGGCTTTTTCGCTCGGTCGATTATAGCATTACGGCGGCGGCTATGCGCTATGGCGAGGCCATTCAGGTCCTCTGCATACGGTCCAAGGAATTCGATGCGCGAGGGAGGGGCGCGGATGGCTGGAGATACGCTTTGGATTTGAGAAGTTCGGCGCGGCGGCTATTGTGCTTGCCGAGTTTCTGATTGATGAATCCACGCTTCATCGCGTTCACGCAAATTCCATGATAGCAGAGTTGAGGAAAAATCTATGAATCGCCGGAGGAGTCTTCGAGGGAGGCGGAGGTGATGTAGGTGTGGGAGATGCGGTCGTGCCAGGTGAGGTGATCGTCGTCCCACAGCGCCCAGAGAAAACCGAGCAAGAGAGTGCCTCCGGAGAGGACATAGCCCAAAATGCGCCAGAGAAGTTGAGATGCTTCGGGAAAGTTGCCGTCCATGGAGACTACGGAAAGTCCGCGCGCGGCCATGCCTGGCGTAGAGCCCGAGAAAAGCGTGAAGAGTGAGAAATACAGGATATAAATCATAAAAAAGATGAGAGCGTAAACGGCAAGATCGGTCTTCATGAAGGTGAGCCGGCCTCCCAAGGAACGGAACATCGCGAGAAAACCGAGGAAAACCGCAGAGATGGCGGCGGCATCGAGTATTCCGGCGAGGCGGCGCGTGGACAATTCGGCGGCTGGAAGGGATGCAGCGGCTGGTTGCAGACGATAATTTTCGACGACGGAAAAATCGAGTTGCGGCTGCGAGACGTGGATTTCAACGTGCTGGGTGGGGCGGATGCGCGCAATGGTGCGCGGCGCGACGGCGGTGGTAATTACGGGAGGCCGTTCACCACTGAAAGGCAAGGGGGACTGGGTTTCTTGCGATTCGCTCTGAGGACGGCGCGAACGGTAAACCTCGAGACGGCGGGCCACCTCGCGGCGCCATTCGGGTTCGTCGGATGCGGACGAGCTGGCGACGACGGGAGAAATGGCCTGGCCGGAGGCAAAAGGAGCTTCGCAGAACGGACACACGTCCACGTTCTGGTTACTGACTGCGCCACACTGAGAGCAAACTTGGATCACCGGCTCGTTTTGCGCTGCGGACCGGGTAGTTGCAGGCGAGGAGATGTTAGCAGAGAGCGAGAGGCGCGAATGGAAGAAATGAAGAGCGAGTCTCGAAAGAGATAACGGCTGAAGGAGCGTTTTCTGCGAGGGGCGACAGATTCTTTGCGAGGTTTGGCGGGCATGTTAGGCTTTGGGGCTCTCTTCGACGCGATGCCCGACAGGATGGACTGGAGTTTTCTGCAAAGAAATCGCCGAAAAATTCGGTGGACGCTTGCGCTGGCTGCGCTGATAACGATGCCGGCGGCCGCTGCGCCGCGCGCAGGGCAGCGAAATCAGACGAGGACAGTGGTGCACACGAAACGCGGCGACTTCACGCTCGACGCAGACACGCTGAAAGAATCCGGGAAAATTTTCTACGCGGATGGGCATGTGGACATCGTGTACGAGAACGCGCGACTGCGCGCCGAGCACGTGGAATACAACGAGCAGACCAAAGAGGCGACGGCGCGGGGCGAAGTGCAGTTCGACCGCGGGAATCAGCATATGGAGGCAGATGAGGCAAGCTACAATTTCGGAAGCAGCACAGGAAGCTTTCAGAATGTACGCGGGACCGTGACTGCGGAGCATTTTGCGAATCCGAATCTGCTGGTGAGCCCCAATCCGTTGACGTTTTCCGCGGAAAAAGTGGAACGAGTGGATGAAGATACGCTCGTGGTGAGCCATGCGTGGATGACGGTATGCAGGCCGGACCGGCCGCTGTGGAAATTTTACGCGCCGCGCGCGACGATCCACATGCAGAAATCGGTGGCGCTGGAAAACGCGACTTTTCGATTTTTCTACGTGCCGATTATTTATTTGCCGCACGCTTCGCTGCCCGTGGGACCGAAACTGCGGCAGTCGGGATTTATGGTTCCAGCGGCGACAAAATCAACGACCAAAGGGTACGTGGTGGGCGATTCTTTCTATTGGGCGCCGACCGATTGGATGGATGCGACGATTGGCGGGCAATATCTGAGCAAGCGCGGATACAGCGAGAATGGCGAGTTGCGCATGAAGCCGTGGGAAAACGCAGCGCTGACGGCGAATTATTATGGCGTGATTGACCGCGGAATACCGGGTCCGAACGGAACTTTAACCAAGCAGGGCGGGCACGAAGATCATTTGTTTTTTGACGCGCTTTTGCCGCATGGCTGGCGCGGCGTGGCGGATTTGGACCAATTGTCGTCGCTGACGTTCCGGCTGGCGTTTGCGGAAACTTTCGCGCAGGCGGTGAATTCAGAGGTGCGGAATACCGCATTCCTGACGAAGGACAGCGACGGATTCAGCGTGGCGCTGGCGAGTTTGAGCTACAAAAACTTTCTGAGCGCGACGCCGGAGACGGCGATTGATATAAGGACAGCGCCCGAAATACGAGCGAGCTCAGTGGACCGCGCGCCGTGGCGCAAGCTGCCCATTTATTTTGGATTTGAGGCGTTTGCGGACGCGGTGCACCGCGAAACCAACGTGCCGCCGCAGTTCAGCACGCCATCATTTGTGTCGCGCATGGAGTTCGCTCCGAATGTGACCATGCCGCTCCATTTGGGCGCATGGCTGGATGTGACGCCGACGTTCACGCTGCGCTCGACGCGCTACGGCGGGCAATTGCAGAATGGAGCGTTTGATGCGCAGCCATTTGTGCGCACGACGGAGGAATTGTCAGTGGACGTGAGGCCGCCGGCGCTGGAACGCGTGTGGGTAAGCGGGGACGCCAAATGGATGCACGCGATCGAGCCACAAATCGTGTATCACTACGTGGACGGCGTGGACGATTTTGCAAGATATTTGCTGTTCGACCAGGACGACACGCTGACGGATACGAATGACGTGCAGTATGGTGTGACGCAACGGCTTTTCCGGCGCAGCGGCGGCGCGGATTCGCAAGAAATCGTAAGCTGGAGCCTGCTGCAAAAATATTATTTCAATCCGACGTTTGATGGAGCGCTGGTTCCGGGCGAACGCAACGTGTTTCAGGCGCTGGACTCAGTGACGCCATTCGCGTTCGAGGACAGCCTGCACCGGTTTTCGCCGCTGATCAGCGACTTGCGAATCGAGCCGGCAGGGCGGTTCGACACGGAATTTCGCGTGGACTACGATGCAGTGCGAGGGCGGGTGACGGCCATCGGCACGCTGCTGAAAGTCCGGCCATACAAAGAAACGTTCGTGACGCTGGCGCACTTTTCGACGCTTAATATTCCGCCAATTTCGCCGGCGAATCCGCCAGTGTACGAGCCGTATTCGAACCAGATACGCGCGATAGTCGGTTATGGAAATCCGACGCGCAAAGGGTGGAACACGGATTTCGGCGTGAGTTACGACATCAGCCAGCAGCTTTTTCAAAACCAAATGGTGGAGCTTTCCTACAACGGGTCTTGCTGCGGAATCGGATTCGAATACCGGCGACTGAGCCTGGGACAAGTGCGAAATGAGAATCAGTTTGGGATTGTCTTGCGCATTGCGAACATCGCTTCGTTTGGAAACGTGCGGCGGCAGGAAAGCATTTTTTAGAATTGGAGCCGGGTGACGGACGACTTCGCTTACTGGACGATTGCGGAAGCCGCGGCGCAGATGCGGCGCAGGAAGGTTTCGCCCGTGGAGCTGGCGAAAAGCGCGCTGGCGCGAATCGAGAAGCTGAATCCGCGACTGAACGCATTCATCACGGTGACCGCGGAACGGGCGCTGCGGGATGCGCGCGCCGCCGAGCGCGAAATGCGGCGCGGAAAATTCCGCGGGCTGCTGCAAGGAATTCCTATCACGTTGAAAGACAACATTTGGACGAAGGGCGTGCGCACGACGGCAGGGTCCAAATTTCTGCGGGATTTTGTTCCGATTGTGGATGCGGAGGTGGCGAAGGACGTAGTGAATGCGGGCGCGGTGCTGCTGGCAAAGACGAACATGCACGAATTCGCGTACGGAATCACCACAGAAAATCCGCATTATGGGCCGGCGAGAAATCCGTGGGATGCCGAGCGCATACCGGGAGGGTCGAGCGGCGGATCGGCGGCGGCCCTGGCGGCGGGAATCGGATTCGCGTCGGCGGGAACGGACACGGGCGGGTCGATTCGCATTCCAGCGGCGCTGTGCGGAGTGGTGGGGCTGAAGCCGACGTTTGGGCTGGTGAGCTGCGCCGGAATTGTGCCGTTGGCGGTGACGCTGGATCACGCAGGGCCGATTGCGCGGACCGTGGCGGATGCCGCGATTATGCTGGACGCGATTTGCGACCGGAAAATGGCGACGCAGAGTTTTTACCGGGCGTTGGGCCTTCGACGAAAGAAAAGAGGCGGGGCGAAGTTGCGGCTGGGCTGGCCACGGCAATACTTTTTCGAGCGCGTCGATGAAGAGGTGATGAGCGTTCTCGAGAAAGCGGCGAAGCAGTTTGAAAAATTGGGCGCGCGCGTGGAAGAAGTTTCCCTGCCACATATCCAAGATTCGGTTGAGCCCAGCACGCAAATTGCGCTGGCTGAAGCGCTCGAGTATCACGAGAGCCAGGGGTATTATCCGGCGCACGCGAACGAATACGGAGAAGATGTGCGGAAGCGGCTGGAGATGGGCAGCGCGGTGCGCGCTGTGGATTATTTGAAGGCGCAGCAAATGCGCGAGCGTGTTCGCGAGGATTTCCGCAAGGCATTTGAGCGCGTCGACGCGATCTTAGCGCCAGCGGCTCCCATTCCGGCGCCGCGAATCGGGCAGGCAAGTGTGAATATTGCAGGCCGAACGGAATCGGTGCGCGGGGCGCTGGTGCGCATGAACCGGCCGGCAAATTTCACGGGATTTCCGGTGATTTCGCTTCCGTGCGGCTTCACGCGCGGCGGATTGCCGATTGGAATGGCCCTGCACGGAGCGGAATGGGCTGAGGTGAAGCTGTTGGAGATTGCATTCGCGTACGAACAAACGACGGAATGGCATTTGCGGCACCCGGAATGAACCTTGCAGAGCGGAAAAGACATCCAATGGCGCAGGGGAAAGCGTAGGCTAATGGAATGGGAAGCGTAACAGTATTCGCGGCGCTGGTGGCGGGGCTGGTTTCGTTTTTGTCGCCGTGCGTTTTGCCGCTGGTGCCCGGATACGTCTCCATGCTTTCCGGCGTGGGCGTTGAGCAATTGCAAAGCGGCGAAGGGCCGCGCGGTGGATTACTGACTTCGGCGCTGGCGTTTGTGATTGGATTTTCGGTGGTGTTCATCAGCTTTGGAGCGTCGGCGAGCGCGGTAGGAACCTTCCTGCAGAGCCACCGGAACATGCTGGCGCCGCTGGCGGGAGGACTAATTCTGCTGTTTGGGCTGCACCTGATTGGATGGCTGGTGAAAATCACGGTGCGCGTGGGACTGGTGATTGGTGGCGTGCTGCTGGCGGGCGGGATCGCGATGGCATTCGCAAGACCGGCGGGATTTGGGGATTTTCGGCCAGTGCATCTGGTGGCGCTGTCGCTGATTTTTCTGCTAGGGCCGGCGCTGACGCGATGGCTCAATCGCGATGTACATTTTCGAAATATGGGAGGGCAGCCGGGAATTGTGAGCGGATTTCTGATGGGATTTGCGTTCGCGTTTGGCTGGACGCCGTGCATCGGGCCGATTCTGGCCACGGTCCTGACGCTGGCGGCGGCACAGAGCACCATCTCGCGCGGGATTTTTCTGCTCATCGCGTATTCAGCGGGGCTGGCGATTCCTTTTTTGCTGACAGCGATCGGCATTGGGCAATTTTTGAAATTTTACAAGCGCTTCCGCAGGCACATTCATTGGGTGGAAGTATTTAGCGGAGTGCTGCTGCTCGCGGTGGGCGCGCTGATTTTCATGAACCGGCTGATCTGGCTTTCGGGTAAACTGACATTTCTGAATCGTTTTAGTCTGTAAGGGGATTTTGCCGATGAATCAGAGAGTTGCGAGATGGGCGATGGCGGGAATCATCGCGGCAGTGTGCGTGTCGTTTGCGGGGTGCCAGCAGGGCGCTTCGACCAGCGCAGCCGGCAAAACGGACCCGGCGGCCATTAACGCAGGCAAGCCCAGCGCGCCAGATGTGACTTTTCTTGAATTGCAGGGCGGTGATTTGCCGCTGGCGAGTCTGAAGGGCAAAGTGGTGCTGGTGAATTTCTGGGCGACGTGGTGCGATCCGTGCAGGGGAGAGATTCCAGATTTGATCGCCATCCAGAAAAAATATGCGAGCCAGGGATTTACGATCTTGGGCGTGGCCATGGATGTTGAAGGTAAAAAGGTGGTTCAGCCGTTCGTGGAGAACACCGCATTCAAGGTGGGCGACACGGAAGAGAAGATGAGCTATCCGATTCTGATCGGCAACGAGGACCTGGCGGAGAAGTTTGGCGGCCTGATCGGGATGCCAACCAGCGTGCTGATTTCGAAGAATGGCAAGATTGTGAAGCGCTACATTGGTGCTATAGACAGCGGCGGATTGCAGGAATTGCAGCAGGACATCGAGGAGCAATTGAAGGTACCGGTTCAAGCGCCGGCGCAGAAGCAGGCGCAATCACAGGCGGATGCGCATTCCTGATTCGCCCTGGTTCGAGAAAATGTCATTTCAGAAATGATTCAATGTGATGGACGAGCGAGAATTCCAGAAAAAATGCGAAGAGGCGCTGGAAAGCCTGCGCAAGAGGCTAACCGAACTCGGCGATGAGCACGATTTCGAAGTGGAAGGCGGCAGCGGCAAGCTGGAAATTCAGTTCGAGGATGAAGAAGAGACGCGGTTTGTGATCAGTCCGAATTCGCCGGTGCGTCAGATTTGGATTTCGGCGCTGACGACGAGCTTCAAATTGGGATGGTCGGACGCGGCGCAGGCGTTTGTGCTGGAAAAAACGGGCGAGAATTTAACGCAAGTGATGAGCCGGATTTTGAGCGAGCAATTGCACACCACGGTGAGCGTTTGAAGATGGGAGTGGCGGCAAATCGTAAAACGCGGATTTGTCTGGGCGCGCTGGCGGGAATTTACACCATCTTGGTTTGCGCGCTGCTGACAGCAGCGACAGCGGCTCGGGCGCAACAGTTGCCGAATGCCTCGGCCGTGGCAAGTCCGAAGGCCGATGTGTCGCCAACGATTGTGCCGCGCGGAAGTACGTTCGACGTGGATATGGTGGTGGGCATCATGGCGGGATTCCACGTGAACGCGCATAAGCCGTCAGAGGATTATTTGATTCCAACCACGCTGACGGCCAAACTGCCGGCAGGGTTTAAGGAACTGGGAACGAACTACCCGCCGGGCATGGCGAAGAAACTTTCTTTTACAGACAAGCCGCTGCTTGTGTACACAGGCAAATTCACGGTGCATGCGAAGTTTGCGGCGGAGGGGAATGCGCCGCTGGGGAAAGTGAAGTTGCCGTTTACCCTGCAGTATCAGGCCTGCAACGATTCGGTGTGCCTGCCGCCGGTGAGAATTCCGGTGACAGCGACGGTCGATGTAGCGACCGCAGGAACAAAAACCCGCCAGAGTTCGCCGTAGGTACACTCCCGCACAGATTTACTTCTGACGCGCAATAGGCGATTGGCCGTCCGTGGGCAACGGGTCTAGCTTTTTTGTTTCTTTGAGCCAAACCCCATTCTGGCGTTTAACAGTAATAAAATCAATGGGTTACACTCAGAGGCGCTGCTCCAGTAAGGGGTAGGGCACACCAGAATTGACCCTCCTCTTGCCTGTTCTGCCATCTCTGTATAATGAGCGAAGAAAAGCAAGCCGGTCTCCTCGCAAAGGTGGAGTGGGAGGACGACCTCAATCCAAGCAGTCCTGAGTACGAACCGTTTTAGAAGTTTCTACAGGGTGGGCCGGGGGCAGTTTCTCGCAGTTCCAAGTGTCGAACGGGGGATTGAGCAGACGTTTCTTAGTTCACCGGTTGCCGACGAGGAGGTTCTGCCATGGCTCGCTGCAAAGCTTGGAGTCAGATTCTCGCGATTGTGATTCTGGGATTGGCCATAGTGTGCATCCCAGCCCGGGCACAAACGTTCTCGACGCCCAAGAATGTGTCCAACAATTCAGATTATTCCTACACTCCTCAGGTTGCCGTGGACTCCAACGGCACCATCTATATGGCGTGGGAAGATGATACGGCGACCAATTCGAACATCCTGTTTAGCTGTTCAACGGACGGCGGAGCAACATTTTCGACGCCGATAAACATCTCGAATGATTCCGGCTCTTCGTTTAATCCGCGGATTGCCGTGGGTGCAGCCGGCAATGTCAACGTAGTTTGGCAGGACCAGTTGCCGAGTGGCACGGAAATCATGTTCAGCCATTCGACGAATGCGGGCGTGAGTTTTAGCGCGGCAATCAACCTGTCGAATGATTCGGCGGATTCCGGGAGCCCGGAGATCGCGGCGGATACCGCGGGTAACGTCTACATTGTTTGGGAGCACGACACACTCAATCTGGGCATCTTCTTCATCCATTCTACCGATGGAGGCGCCACGTTCTCGACGCCGGCAGTTCTTTCTACCAATGCGTCTGGGTCCTATTCCCCGCAAATTGCCATCGGCCTCAGCGGTCACCTTACTGTCATTTGGGAAGATGACGCCCAGTCCGCTTCCGATATTTCCTTCAGCTACTCATCCGATCACGGAGCCACCTTCTCAGTGCCGGAGACTCTTTCCGATCATACCGGGAATTCGATGAGCGCAGAGATCGCTACGGATCTTAACGGAAATATTGACGTGGTTTGGGAAAACAACAGTCCAGGCAACTTCGATATATTCTTCAGCCGCTCGACGGACAACGGAGTGACGTTCTCGAGTCCAAAGGACATGTCCAATGGCTCCGGGAATGCGGTAGATCCGCAGATCGGGCTCGACGCCAAGGACAATATCAACGTGGTTTGGGAGGACAACACACCGCCAAACTATAATCCGGATATCTACTTTGCTCGTTCCAGTGATGGAGGCGCAACATTCTCAAGTCCAGTGAATATTTCAAATGACGCCGGCATTTCTGCCAACCCGTTTCTGACAATTGATGCGGGCGCGAATATAAATGTGGCTTGGGAGGATGACACGCCGGGCAACAAGGACATCTTCTTCAGCCGCTCGACAGATTCAGGCGCGACGTTTTCCGCGCCGCTCAATCTTTCCAATGATCCGCGCCTATCCTTAGCTCCGGATATGGCTGCGGACAAGAACGGCGACATCAACGTGGCCTGGCAGGACTCCACGCCGGGACCCTCTCAAATCTTTTTCAGCCGATTGGCGAGCGGCACGGTGGCAAACCAGCCGCCAGTAGCCAATGCGGGAGCAAATCAAACGATAGAGTGCTCCGGGCCAAATGGCAGCTCGGTGACGTTGGATGGATCGAACTCCAGCGATCCTGATGGTGACGTGCTCAGTTTTGTCTGGAAGGATGAAGCCGGGAATATCGTGGGCACGACAGCCATCGCTCAAGTGACCATGAGTTTGGGTACTCACGTGTTCACGCTGACCGTTACGGATCCGGCGGGCCTCAGCTCCACGGCCACAACCCAGGTTACCGTTGGAAATACGGCTCCGCCCACACTGCAGCTCATGTTATCTCCGAACTTGCTCTGGCCACCGGACCATAGGCTTTTCCCAATCACTGCTACCGTCGGAGCCAGCGACACCTGTGATGCGAATCTGGCTGTGGCCTTAGTCTCGATCACCAGCAACGAGCCGGACAACGGACTCGGCGACGGAGACCAGCCTCATGACATCCAGGCAATCGGCGGCGGAGCCATACCGTTCGGCACGGACGTGCGGCGGTTTTTGTTGCGCGCCGAACGCTCGGGAATGGGGAATGGGCGAGTCTACACAGTCACTTACATGGCGAAAGACGCATCAGGTAACATGGCTTCGGCCTCGGCTGAGGTGGTCGTGCCAATTGACGGACCCGGCGTGACGACGACGAGTTCCTCGCGGCACGAAAAGAAGCAATCGCGCGGACGACATCACGGTCGGGAATGAGGTCTCGCGGTTTCGCGGCTTTGTCAGAAGGGCGCTCAAAGAATCGCGAAGTGCGTGTTGCACTTTCGGGATACAGCCGCGAGCAACCTTTGCAGCGCCCGGCGGCAAACGAATTTGCCATTTCGGATCGCCTCGAATCCTGGGGGAGACGTCGGGTTTCAGGTAGAGGCGCGCACTGCTAACGCAAGCGTAAGTTCCTTCGCGTCCGGAATCGACCTTGTTATCTAATTGTTCTTCTGCCCGTTTCCCGATCTCACGTTCGAAACAGGCCAGTACGGTCGTTGAACATACGGAGTAGTCCCTTTCAAGCTTCCTCCCTTCCTGAAGAAAACGCGAATGCGGCCAGCTGAATTGCGGCTGGGTTTGTGGTTCAAATTGCATCACTAGGGCGTTCTTGCAAATCACATAGGCATGTGACCCGCGTCACAGACCTCGGGCAAGCATATATGATTAAGTCCCTTACTGTACTGCAAAGCAAAGATTTCAATCAGATTCTGGGCCGCCAATGATGGTGATTTAGGCGTGCAAATCGGGGCAAACAGCACTGTTCTTGCGAGCCCTTTGGAAATTCGTTTTCTCGTTTCATAAACGCAATGACCGGATAGGAGATCATGATGAGGCGACAGGAAATTTCCGTAGCTTGCGGATTCGCTCTGGTGTTGTCGGGAGTTGTGGCTTGCATGATCGGATCGGCTCCGCGCGCCCAAGCGGTTCCCAGCTACGCGCGTCAAACCGGGTTGCCGTGCAGCGGTTGCCACTATGCGCCTCCGGAGCTGAACCCGGCGGGGCGGAGGTTCAAATTGCTCGGGTATGTGGACCGAGCTGACGACACGAAAACAATAAAAGACGGCGCAACCAAACGGCACGCAGGCCTTGACCTCCTTTCGGCCCTGCCTCTTTCGGTGATGTTTGATGCCTCGCTCACATCGTTGAAAACACCGCAACCCGGAACCCAAAATGGCGGTTTTGAGTTTCCCCAGGATATCTCGCTGTTTCTTGCCGGGGCGTGGACGACACACATCGGCAGTTTTGTTCAAGCGACCTACGATACGCAAGACGACCACTTGACGAGCGACAACACCGACATCCGGTATGCGAACAAGACGAAATTTCGCGGCAAGGAGCTGATTTACGGCGTGACGCTGAACAACAATCCGACGGTCGAGGATCTCTGGAACGATACGCCGGCATGGGGTTTTCCGTGGATTGCCAGCGATTCGGCACCCACTCCAAACGCCGCTCCGCTCGTTGACGGTAACTTGGCGCAGGACGTGGGGGGGGTTGGTGGATACGCGATGTTTGACAATCACCTGTATGTGGACGGCAGCATTTACCGTTCCGAGCACGTGGGCGGGCCCCAGCCAAATCCCGGAACGAATTTTACGTACAACATTCGTGGCGTGGCACCGTACTGGCGCGTTGCATGGCAAGGATCGACTGCTACCACGCAATATGAGGTCGGCACTTACGGAATGCACATGAAATCGACCCCTGGCGCAATCAGCGGATTGGAGGACGGTTACACGGACTATGCCGTGGATTTTCAAGTGGACCAGACGCTATTCCGGCAGGACGTGCTCTCGCTGCGCGGAACCTACATTCGCGAAAATTCCACGCTGGTGGCAAGTTTCGGCGCCGATAGCGCGCAACAAATCAATCATCACATGAATACGGCAATGGCCAATGCGGAATATCACTTCGGCAATCGCATTTCGGCAACGTTGGGATGGTTTACTACCGACGGCACTCCTGATCCTTTGTTATACCCGCAAGCGGCGGTCACTGGTAATGCGAACGGAGATCCGAGGAGCGCCGGGTTCTTGCCAAGCATTTCGGTGTGGCCCATTCAGAACTTGCAGCTTGGCCTGCAGTATACGGCATACACGCGCTTCAATGGCGCAGGCACTAACTACGACGGCGCGGGGCGCAACGCGAGCGGCAATGACACGCTGTATTTGCTTGCTCGATTCCTTTTCTGAACTTAGGCAGAAAAACAAAGGGAGAAACTATGAACGCAAGGCGCATGCTTCGAATCATCGCAATCCTCGTAGTGGCTGGATTCATCTGCGTAAAGAAGAGCTGGGCCGGAGACATCAAGGGCACGGTCAGCGTGCACGGGTTGCGCTCTGCCCAGAACATCGCGGTCTATATTGACACAATACCCGGGAAACATTTCCCGGCACCAGCGGAGCACGCGGTGGTCGATCAGTTGCACATGGCATTCGTTCCGCATGTGATCGTCGTGCTGCAGGGCACCACGGTGGATTTTCAGAATAGCGATCCGGTAGGCCACAATGTTTACTGGCCTTCTATCAGCGGGAATAAGAAATTCGCGCGTAATTTGGGAACCTGGCCGAAGGGCGAGCACAAATCATTCCAGTTTGACAATCTGGGCGTGGCGCCGCTGCTGTGCAATGTTCATCCCGAGATGTCTGGATATGTGGTGGTGGTGGGCACACCGTATCACGCGGTGACCAACCGGGAAGGAGCGTTCGAGATTAAGGACGTTCCACCAGGTACGTACACGCTGAAGACGTGGAGCGAAAGCGGCAAACCGACGACGCAATCCGTTACGGTCGGCAGCGGGACGACGAACCTGAACTTGACGGTAGCGCGTTAAGCGGAAGGCCACGAGTCAGCGGGCATGAACGATCATCCCGAGAAAGAAGCTGGCGCCGGCGAGGACGAAGAGCATTTCCTCAGCCGGCGTGAGTTTTTCATCAAGCTGGGAACGGGCTCGCTTGCGGTAGCAGGCGCGGGCGCGGCAGTTTTTGCAGTGGAATACCTCTCGCCAAATGTCCTGTACGAACCTTCACCCATTGTGAGCGCGGGGCGACCAGATCATTTTCCGCTGCATTCGGTGACACTGGACCCGCGATTTGGCGTGTACGTGGTGCACAGCGCAAAGGGATTTTATGCGATGAGCGCCATTTGCACGCATCTGGGCTGCATGACGGTATGGAAACAGGATGCCGGGGTGATTGCTTGCCCGTGCCACGGGAGCACTTTCCAGCGAAACGGGATGGTGAGGGGGGGGCCGGCGCCCCGTCCGCTGCCATGGTTGAAGACCTGGGTCGCGAGCGACGGAGAAATTATGGTTGACCGTTCGACAATAATTCCGGAAGAAAGCGAGTACATCCAAGCGTGAGCGCGCGAAAGCCACTGGCGGTGCCGGAGACCACGGCGATTCGAAATCCGGTTCATGCGCTGTGGCGGTGGCGGGACGAGTTCAAAGAGATTTTCGCAGCGCGAGTGAGCGAACGGCAGCTCGGCTTCTGGCAATCGTGGTATCTGGGCGCGCTGACGCTTGGGTGCTTTTCGATCCTATTGGCCACCGGCCTGCTGTTGATGCTCTACTACCATCCTTCGATCCCGCAAAGCTATTTGGACATGAAGGATTTGCAGTTCGTGGTGTCGTCAGGAGTTTTTTTGCGGAATCTGCATCGCTGGTCGGCGCACGCGATGGTTTTTCTGGTATTTGCGCACATGGCCAAAGTGTTTTATCGCGGCGCGTACCGGCCGCCGCGCGAGCTGAACTGGGTCGTCGGCGTTTGCCTCCTGTTGTTGACTTTGTTGGCGAGCTATACGGGATACCTGCTCCCCTGGGATCAACTGTCGTACTGGGGCACAACGGTCGGTTCGAGCATCATTTCGTCCACGCCATTCATCGGCGAAAAGCTGCGGTTCATCCTGCTGGGCGGGCACAACGTAAACGCGAACGCCCTGCTCAGATTTTACGTGCTGCATGTGGTGATTGTGCCACTGGCGATCATTTCTCTGGTTTCGATTCATTTGTGGCGCCTGCACAAAGACGGTGGGATGTACAGCAATCACGAGAAAGATCGGGATCAATCATGAGCAATGAACCCACGGCACGTCCCCGGACAGGCTCGCCGCAGGCAACGAGCGGCGGAAAATCGTTGGCCTATTGGGAGCTGCTGTTCCGCGAAACCTTAGCCATTGAGCTGCTGGCGAGCGTTCTGGTTTGGATTGCGCTGACCTGGAATGCGCCGCTGGGGCTGCTGGCGAATCCTGAGCAAACGCCGAAGCTGGCAAAAGCGCCATGGTATTTCACGGGACTGCAGGAATTGCTGCATTATTTTCCGCCGTTTGTGGCAGGCATCATTCTCCCCACGCTGATTGTTCTGGGGCTGATTGTTGTTCCGTTTTTCAACGTGAACATCAAAAATGAAAATTTGTGGGCGCGGCATAAATCGCAGCGGCTGACGATTCTCAGCGGGATTGTGGCTGCGCTTAGCGTGGTGCTGGTGTGGTTCAAGGCGTGGGATCCTCTGGCACCCGTGTGGGTCATCGCGATTTTTATGTTTATTGCCGCCGCAAGCCAGGGGCAGCACGAAAAAGGATTCCGGCGCTGGCTGAGTATGAAGCCGCTTTCTTTCTGGATTATGACTTGGTTCCTGATGGAAGCGGTGGTGCTGACCTCAGTGGGAACATTTTTTCGCGGCCCGGGCTGGACGTGGGTGGCGCCGTGGTGAATGGCGCCCGGCCGGGCGGCTTTTTCGAGCATCTGCGCCGTCTGTTTTTCGGCGATCCAGCGCGGCGGTTTGCGTGGGTGAGCTTGCTTCTCACGCTTTCGCTGGCGATCTCGCCGATGAAGGACTTTTTCAGGCCGTGGCGGCGATATCAGCGGCAGTATTCGAAATTCGTTAAAACACGCCCAGACGCAGCGGGGTTGCGCGCGCGAATGGTGAGCGGGATCGACCAGATCTGGCTGCCGGAACTGGGAGTTGTAGACCGCTGCACCACATGCCATCTGGGCATTGCCGAGCCGACGCTGGTCGGCGCTTCGGTGCCGGAGCCGTTCCGCGCGCACCCGCTGATTCCGCACGATCCTGAAAAGTGGGGATGCGTGGTGTGCCATCGCGGGCAGGGTTCCGCAACGGAAGTGAAAGAGGCGCACGAGATCACCGAAGCATGGGAGCAGCCAATTTTGCCCGGACGCTTCATTCAAGCATCCTGCGGAACTTGCCACCAGGACGATTTGCCGCAGGCTCCTAGGCTGGATCGCGGGCGTGTGTTGCTGGCGCGCTACAACTGCACGGGATGTCACAAAATTCTCGGCCTTGAGCGGGCGCCGATGCTGGGGCCGGATCTGACAGATGTTGGCACCAAGGAAAGCCGCGAATGGATCTACAAATGGCTCAAAGAGCCTCGCACGATTACAGACGCAAACGGGAACCAGACCGTGGATGGCATGGATACCAGCGATCCGCAGATGCCCACGTTCAAGCTGACGGATGCAGAGTTGCGCCAGCTTTCGGCGTACCTGAGTGTGCAGCGCGCACATCCGATTCAGCCGTACCATTTCGATCCGCGCATGATTGCTGCACTTTCAAAACGGGCGGATGTTGCCGATCAGGGCGAAGCGCGTTTCCGGCAGATGTTCTGCTCGACGTGCCATTCGCTGGCGGTGACGCGCGCGGGGGAGACCACCCTCATCGGCGGAGACATCGGGCCAGAGCTTACGAAGGTTGGCAGCAAGGTGAATCCGGATTGGCTGGTGCAATGGCTGCGCAATCCGCAGCACTATCTGCCGAATAGCCAGATGCCGCGCTACGAATGGTCAGACACAGATCTTTACGAAGTGACGCAGTATATGGAAACGAGACTCACCGATCCCTCATTGCTCTCGGACGTGCCGCATCTGGGTTCTCCAACGAAAGAGGAAATCGCAGAAGGCCGGCGGCTGTTTGTGGACAAAGGTTGCGCGAGCTGTCATGCGATCCAGGGCGTTGCTCCGCAAAAGGATTTTGGGCCGGATCTTTCCACGCTGGGTGCGCGCAACGTTTCGCAATTGGACTTTGGGCCGGCGAAAATTCCGCAAACGCTCGCTGCCTACATTCAGTCAAAGATCGCGAATCCGCTTTCGGTGAATCCTTCGGGCAGAATGCCGCAGTATCATTTTGAGCAGGCGAGTCTCAACGACATCACTACGGCGCTGTTGAGCCTGACTGGACCGCCGACAACACGCGGAATGGAAAAACTGGTGGTAGCTCAGGCGCAGCCGCAATTCCATCCCGGCGGAGAATTCGGGAAGCTGTACGAGCAGTACAAATGCTACGCCTGCCACAAATTCAACGGTTTTGGCGGAAAGCTCGCGCCGGATTTGTCGTACGAAGGCAGCCGCGCCACGAGAGAGTGGATGATCCAGTTCATGGAGAATCCGCAAACGGTGCGGCCAACCCTGATCTTCCGGATGCCGCAATTCAATATGTCCGAAAAAGAAGCGGCGGTCATAGCCGATTATTTGAAGGTGGCCATGCAGAGTCCGAACGTGGATCCGTTCATAGACCGCAAACAATTTACTTCGGCGATGGCGGCGACGGGCAAGGACTTGTATGAAAAGAAATATCAATGCCAGTCGTGCCATACAATCGGGTCAACCGGAGGGTACGTCGGACCCAGCTTGAGCAGCGCTGGCACCTGGCTGACGCCGGGCTGGATCGAAGCATGGCTGCGCAACCCCCAGACACTGGTCCCCGGCACAGCCGAACCGAGGCGGAATTTCACTTCACAGGAAATCCAAGAACTAACGGCTTACCTGCTCACATTGAAACAAGGTAGTTCCCCGGTGGGCGGCGCAACAGGGAAAACGAGCGCCGGAGGGAAGAAATGAGAAGCTCTGCGGTGGTCTCTGCTGCGCTTTTTGCTTTCATGCTGCTCGGCGGTTGCGCGCGCAAGTCCGCGCCTGTGAAGGCGAATCCACTCGAAAATGCTTATGGAACAGAGACGGATTGGAACAACGCGGAGCGCATCATTCCGCTCAATTACCAGCAGGGGCAAGGAAAGCGTATCTTCTACGAGCAGTGCGTTTGGTGCCATGCGGACCAAACGCCAGCGGGGCCGTCGAACCGCTCGAATGTGACTCCAGCGCCGCCGTTGTGGAATGATGGCACGACGCTCAACCCGCTGAGCGATGCGTATCTCGAGAAATTCACCGCTGACGGCGGCGCCGCGATGGGCAAATCGGCAATGATGCCGCCATATGGCAGTACGCTTACCCCAGAAGAAATCCGCGCGGTTATCGCGTACGCTCGTGCAATCGCTGTGCCCGAATACAACCCGCGGCAAGGTGAGTGAGCGTAACTGCTGGGTTCCCGGGATTTTTGGCTGGAGGATTCGGAGAAGCAGGCGAATCATTGCGTTCCACGTGAAGAATCCGCTGGAAGGCTACCGGCGGTCGACGTTCATGATGCTGGCCGCCGAGACAAACGCCCTTTTAACAATAGTCTCTATCCCTCTGCGTGCCGGGCCGCGCGTGGTTCTGGAATCAGCCTGATTTTCTGCGGGTATAGATTGCGAAGAAGTGAAAAGCAACCGTGCGGCAATCGCCACAACCGTCGTCGAACTCCTCCGGGCGCACGGGTTCGGCGCGCACTTCGAATCCCAATTTTTCGTACAGCTCGATCGCCTCGTTGGCACGCTGGTCATCGGCGGTGAAGCGGCGCTCCCAGCCTTGAGCGATTAATCCGGGATCTGCTCGAAGCAGGTCGGGCGAGAGAACTCGAACTTGTGAGTTCTCCAGGCACGTTTCAACGCGAATGAGTTTATTTTTCACAGCGCCTCGTGTGAACCCACTTGGCCCAGGGAGGTGCGATCGCTGGGGACGTCGCCAGATGGCTGATTCAGTTTTTGCAGGCGGCGCTGCGCCAGAATTGCTGCACCCAAGGCGCTGACGAACTGGACGAGATTCTCAGGCGGAACATTGACTTCGGCTTTGAGATGCTCATGCACCACGCGGGCCATGGTTTCGAAACGCAGGATGCCGCCGATCAGCGTGAACTCGGGTTCCATCTGAACACGCTTCATCAACTGCACGGAGCGGTCCACCAGCGAAGCAATCGCGCCGTGCATGATGTCGGCGGGCGAGCTGCCGAGTGACAGTTGGTTGATTACCTCTGACTCGGCAAAAACAGCACAAACTCCGGAGATCGGCACTTGCTGTTTGGAAGTTGCTACGAGCGGGCCGATTTCATCGGTGCTGTAGCCCATGTATCTGGCGGTTTTTTCAAGAAACGCGCCCGTGCCGGCGGCGCATTTATCATTCAGGCGAAACGATTTAACTCTTGAAGAATCATCGATGCGGCTGGCTTTCATGGTCTGTCCGCCGACGTCAAGAATGGTGTGAGTGCGAGGGAACAGGAAGAACGCGCCGCGAGCGCTGGCAGTGAGATCGGTGACCTGAGCATCGCTGAACGGAGCCATGTGGCGTCCGAAGCCTGTGGCGACCACGTAAGAAACGTCGGATTCCTGCAGTCCGGCCCTCCGCAACGCACGGTCGTACACTTGACGGGCAACTTCAGCCAGCTTGAAGCCGGTTTTGTCTAAAGCCTGGCCGAGAATGGCGTTGCGCTCGTTCAGAATTACAGCTTTGGTGTAAGTCGAGCCGACGTCGATGCCAGCAGAGAGCGTCATGATGGCCTCCCGGAAGCGGCTGGCGCACGTCCGGCCAAAACATGATCCAGAGCGAAGAGCGCTGCGCCCAGTGCACCCATGAAGTGCGAATCGTCGCCGACATTCAACTTTGCTCCAAGGCCCTTCTGAAGAGCCTCGATCATTCCAATATTGCGCGCGACTCCCCCTGTAAAAGTGATTTCCGGCTCGACGCCGACGCGCCGGAGAAGTCCGATGGAGCGCGCCGCAATCGATTGATGGACGCCTTGCAGGATGTCTTCTATCTTTTTCCCCTTGCCCAGCCAGGAGAGTACTTCGGACTCGGCGAATACCGTGCAGGTTGTGCTGATGCGCACCGGGCGCTCGGAGCGAAGAGCTGTTGGACCTAACTGATCCAGAGGAATGCTGAGCGCGCTGGAAGCGGCGCCCAAGAATCTGCCGGTCCCGGCGGCGCACTTGTCGTTCATGCAAAAGTCCACGATCTCGCCGGATGGCCGCACGCGAATCGCCTTCGTGTCTTGACCGCCCATATCTAGAACCGTGCGCGTGCTGGGGAACATGTGCACGGCACCTCGTCCGTGACAACTAATTTCAGTGACCTGCGTATTTCCGAACGTCACGCGATAACGGCCATATCCTGTGCCGACTACATACTCCACTTCCTCTTCCGGAACGCGGGCGCTCTTTAGGGCTTCCGAGAACGCCTGCTCGGCGGCGGCGATCACGTTCGCGCCGGTATCAATCAGAGCGCGGCCAGCAACCTGTCTTGCTTCGTCGATCACGACGGCTTTCGTCTGCGTTGATCCAACGTCGACTCCGGCGGCATAAGCCATGATTCATTCCCCTTTAGTCGAGAAAACTCCGCGTCAGCGCGCGGCGGCCTCCTGTTGCTTGCGCGAGGCCAGACCTTCAAAGAAAGCGTCAATGCGGTTCTTCATCTGCGCTTCGCTGACCACGCGGCGATCCATCATGTCGGATTCGATGAACAGGCTGGGAATGTCGCGCGCGGCCATGAGCGAACGCCGATTGTCCGCCATGCCGGTGGAAGTCGTGCGGCAACTTTTCACCGGATGATAAACCACGCCGTCGAGATGGTATGAATCAATCATTTCGGCGATGGCGCGGTCCTGATAGAACATGCTGTCCATGGCTTCGCGCACGCTCATGAGCACACCTTCCGCGAGGCTTTGGAGCGGCCGCGACAGGTCGTATTCGAAACCCAAATTGGCGCCACCGGAAGCAAACCACAGATAAGTGGAATGGACGAACGTGCCACCCCACTCGCTGAAAAGCTCACTGAACCTCCTGAAGATGGGATAACAAGGCACGCCAATGAAAGTCAGGCGGTACTTTTCATCTGTGCTGGTGCCGATGCCATGAGCGGCTTTGTAGGCCATCTCCTCGACCAGGTTGGAGAAGAAGCGGCCTCCTTCCTTCGACCCGCGAAAGCCGTTGGCGACGCCCAGATAAATTGTGCCGTCGGTCAACGCGTTGAAGAGAGACGGGCGGCTCTTGTTGAACTGTAAAACCTGCTTCCATCCCCGGGACATTTCGTTGGCGTGGCCCATCGATTCGCGGAGCCGGTCGATATCGAATTTGATTCCAGTCACTTGCTCGCACAAAGTTATGAGTTCGCCGATCTGCGCTTGCACATAGCGGCGGTCGTTCTCGAAGTCCGGATCGCCCGGCCACGTCTGTGTTGCTGCGGCCCGAGTACCCGGTATATCAAGCGTGAAGACCGGAACGCGGTACATACGTTCCCAAATCTCGGCCCACTTGATGTAGGTATTGCAGGCGTTGGTCAGCACGGCGATCGACGGTTTGGGGATGCGGCCCATGGGGTGCTGACCGCCACGGAGCTGCACGGCAACATCTGCTTTCACGTAACCACAGATATCCGGCGAGTAGCCGTAGTCTTCAGCTTGATTGAGATATTCATGGGCCACGCGGCGCACGGCGGTCTGGAGCGAATTGATCTCCGGGAAAACGACTGGCAGATTGAAAGTACGCAAAATTTCGCACATGCTGCCCATCACGAAAACGTATGCGGCCGAGCCACCTTGCTCCGCGGTGCGGTTCAAATCGGAGAACCATTGCCGGAAGAGTTCGGCACCGTCGTGGTTCCCCCGGCCGACGATGCTTTCGTGCGATTGCGGTTCGCTCATGACAGAGACCTTTCCTAGCTGAAGAGAATGTTTTCCACAAAAGTCTCGAGCTGCAGTTCCATGTGGTCGAACGTCGTCATCTTCTCCTCAAACTCACTGATGAAATACGGAATGCCTTCTCCCTCGAGCGCATGTAGATAGGCGACCTGCTCTTCCAGACCGGGCTCGCACATTTTGGCGGCGGTGAGTATCGCGGCGCTCGCTTGGGAGTTCCTGATGCGCTCAAGCAGCATTTTCTCTTTGGGTTTGCGAAGGTCATGCTGAACCGGGCTGTAAGAGCTTTTTTCCAGATATGCGGAGGCGAGATTGAACAGCGGATCGCCTGCCCGAGGAACATCTTCCAGAATCCAACGCAAGCCGATGAGCAAATCGTCGTCGACAACGTAACAGGAGCGTGCGATGGCTCGGATCAGGTCGAGCGGCGGCTGTTCGCAGAACCCGCCTTCGAAGACGACGCGGATTTTGTCCTGCTTTTTGCTCGGCCGCGCGGCAATGAGAGGAAGCACGGCCTCCAGCAAATGGTTGTGCTCTTCGCGGGGCATCATTCCGCCGATGGCGACGAAGACGTAGGCTTCGTCAGCTGGCAGAAGCCAGGGAGTCTCGCGTTTCAAGGCATACAAAGAGCGAAGTAAAGAACGGTTGCGGTTGTAAACGTCAATTGAATGGCGCAGATCTTCTTCCGTGATTGCGCGTCCGGCAATGGTCTCGATGCCGCGCTGCAGACGCGCATACTCGCTGCTTAGATAGGTCACAGCGGCGGGAGAATTCGCGTTTTGCGGAAGATAGAGAATCTGACAAGGATAAGCAAAATTGCGGCCCCAGACGGCGCCTAGATTGCGCGCGGCGTCGCAGATGGGATGAGTCACGAACATTTCGAACTCGACTCTTTTGCTTAAGGCAAGCTCAAGCGAAGTCTTGAGTATCGAACAGAGGTAAGAGCCGAAACGTGAGTCAGCCTGGACCGCTTCGATGGGCGCTCCGCGAACTTTGAACGGCAAAATTCCCGCCGCATGAACGATTTCTTCCGGAAAGTAGACCTGAAAATGGCCGATAACTTTTCCTCCCGATTCACGCCAGCGGCGCACGGTCGGGAAAGACGTATCTTCGAGCAGTTCCCGGCATTCGTACAAAATGGCGTCGAGGGGCTTGTCCCGCCAATTTTCAAATGTCTGAACTGTCATAATGGCTGCCCTTCCATTTCATTGCCGCGGCGGCAAGACGCCGCCTGGCCACCGCGTTCCAACTAATTGCCACCGAGATACTGCCCACCATCCACACGAAAAATTTGGCCGGTAATGTGCGACGCGCCTGGCCCGCAAAGAAAGAGGACCGACGCCGCCACATCCGCCGGCTCGAGAAGATTTCCTAAAATACTTTCCGCAATCGCCGCGTCCTTTATTGCCTGAGGGACAGCATCGGTAAGGGGTGTGCGCACCCAGCCGGGCTCGACAACATTGACGAGGATTGCGTACCGGCCGACCTCTCGGGCAACGCTCTTGGCCAAGCCAAGAAGACCTGCCTTGCTCGCGGAGTACGCCGAAGTGCCAAACTTTCCACGGGAGCCATTGATGGAGCCGATCAGGACGATTCGGCCTCTCTTCGCGCGACGCATATGAGGAATGGCGTGGCGCAGGAGGAGAAAGGCACCGCGAAGGTTTACGGAGTGAACCGCATCCCAATCTTCGGTGGACATCTTCCAGATGACTGCGTCGCGCGAAATCCCTGCCGCGTGGACAACGAAATCGAGCCTCCCTGCGCTCGAAGTGACGGCATCAATTGCCGCAGCGATTGAGTTTTCGTCGCGGACGTCACACTTGACCCAGTCGCGCTGGCCATCTGGGCGCAAAAGATCAAGGGAAAACGCGTGCGCGCCAGCCTGCGTAAGCGCATCGACTATGGAGCGCCCGATCGCACCAGAGCCGCCGGTCACAATCGCCACTTTCCCCGCGAGCTGTGCCGGCTCATTCACGCGGAAGCCTCCCTAATCCATGCTCGCAAAAGTACGCCGTGATCGACGGCTCGCAGTTCATCTTCCGGCCTTGGAAGGCTCTCCCACCCACGGCGCGATCTCGCGGACCAAATCTTCTCCCCAACGAGCGCCCTGCGCGAGGCGCTGGCGGAGGCGGATGAAATCAACTTCGCGCTGGTCTTTACTGCCGTAATGAAACGCGCGAAAACCTGCGTTCGCTTCGGTCATCATGTTGAGGGAAAGCCACGCGCGATTACTTTCGTGATTGTTGTCCCAGTGACGCAGCTTGTGCTTGCGCAAACTCTCGATGGTCTTGGTCAGGCAATCCGGCATGGTGTAAAGCAGCTTGGTGCACATCTCTTCGACAGCTTCATCGAGCAGAGAAAGATCGATGGCGGCTTTGGTGAGAAGTGATTTTCCTTCTTCGCGGGATTGGCCCGCTTTCCAGTCTCCGAACACGACTCGTCCGTATTCATCAAGGACATGGTCCGTCACCACCAGAGGATTGGCTAGCCACTTGCTGTCGAACTTCAAGGCCGGAACGATTCGGGTGAGTCCGCCAAGCCAGTAGAAGCGATGGGCGCTCCATGTTTCACAGAGAGTCCCGCTGTACATGGCATGCTCGATTCCTACGTAAAGAGGAAGAAAGTCGGTGCTTCCGCCGTCGGGCGCGGAGCCGTGCTTGGGGCCAGCCTGACTGAACACAGCGAGGTCGCTGGCGACAGAAAAGTCGCACGCCATTCCGATTTCCTGGCCGCCGCCAACGCGCATCCCGTTTACGCGGCAGATCACCGGCTTATCGCATTGCAAAACCGTGGAAACCATGTCGTTAAAGAGGCGCATGTATTGACGGTATTCAGCGGGCGCGCCAGCATAGTTCTCCGCATACTCACGAGTGTTGCCGCCGCTGCAGAACGCGCGCGAGCCGGCGCCGGTGAGAACCACAGCTACCACAGCGCGATCATTACTCGCTTCCCGCAATGCCAGGATGAGCTCCTTGGCCATGGATGTGGTGTAACTGTTGAGCTCACTGGGATTGTTCAGCGTGATCCACGTATTGTGGAGGCCTTTCACCGTTTTGCCTGAACGGTCGCGCACAGGCTTTTGTTCTACGAGAATCTCGCGCGGAGAAAAAGTTTCGACAAGGTTGTGGTTCTTCACCGTGCTGCCTCCGACGTTTGATTTTGCTGTTCGCGCTTGGGCCGGAGAATCGCCCGGCGTTGAATGGAATGGTTGGCAACCGCCTCAAGTACCGCCGGAGCTTCATCCAAATCATGGAATTCTACGTATGGAGCGAGCGAAACTTTGCCTTCGAGAACCAGACGCAGCGCCGCTGGATACTGCTCCGGCGGGCAGCCCCAGTTGCCGCGCGCAGTCGCATCGAAGGCCATTAGATTGGAGAAGCGAAGCTCGACGGCCTTGGGTGTGAAGCCGACGACACCCAGATAAGCGCCATGATCCAGCAACCCGAAGGCAGTTGTCTGACCGGCGGGCGTCCCGCTCATCTCAAAGATTTTCAACCCAATGCCGTTGCGAGCAGATTTCCTGACGAAAGCGCGCACCGCAGCTTTCATGCTTTTCAAGTCCGTGGAACGGGCATCCAGAACAAGTTCCGCACCATGCTGGGAAGCCAACTCGAGCCGTTCCGGATCAACGTCAATAGCCACAACCGCCGCGCCCAGCGCAGCAGCAATTTGGACAGCGAATCCTCCAACGCCACCAGCGCCAACGATCACGGCAACATCGTCAGTTCCCAGGCGGGATCTGCGGATGGCCTCGAAGGGAGTTGTTACTGCGTCGGCCACAACGGAGAGCATCTCGAGCGTGAGACCTGGCGGCAAAGTTTCTGGGACCGCGCAAAGTCCGCGGGCGGGCACCAAAACGTGAGTAGCGAACCCTCCGTTTCCATCGTTGCCGGGCATGAATTGCTGACGGCAAACTGTTGATCGTCCCGCGCGGCATGCCGCACAGTTTCCGCAGGGAATTACGGCCGGCACAATCACGGACCTCCCCACCCACGAATGGGCATTTTCGTTCGCATCCACGACGCGCCCCGAGATTTCATGGCCCAGGATAAGCGGAAGAGGGTGGCGGGTGGTGACGCCATCGAAAGCAAATCCGACGTCGGTGTGACACACGCCGCAACCTGCTACTTGAATCATCACTTCATCGGCTTCGGGTTCGCGAATCGGAAATTCGAAGTTCTGCAAGGGAGTCTTAGCGGCTGTTAGCTGGAATCCATTAGCATGGGTAACAGTGAGCACGTCGGCTCCTTGGCGCACGAGACAGAGTGGGCCTTAAACTCTAAATTTATGGCCGATGCGAACCAGGGGCGGTGATGCAGGTCACAATGTCGTGTGACGGATTGACATAGGACGAAACTGGCCAAACAGGTTCTTCTCGCTCCCAGGCTCTTCTCCTGCCAGGAGATGTAAGAATGCTTATCGGAGGCGGAAACTGTGCCCGAAAGTTTTGTGACGTCTTAGGGGCACCACAGAGCAGGTCCTATTAACGGTGACGTTGACCCAACCACAAGCTTCATCGTATACAACCTTGCTTTTTCGCATTGGCATGGAATAGTTCGTCAGTTTGTGACGAACGTCACCGCGAAGAATGCTGCCGAAGAGTAAAAAGATCGGATGGAAGCTCACCCAAAGGGAAGTGCTGCGCGCGTCCTGCTGAGTTCCGTCTTCGGGCCGTACGCGCAAGACGACCAATTCGGCAGCCGCGCCATCAATCCGATGGAGCTGTATCATAATCAGGTCACCCGCGCGCAGGGCAGTTTCTCGTTGCGCATGTTCCATCGTTCCTGGGGCATCATGCTGATTCAGGAAAACATTTCAGCGCCATGCACAGTCATGGATTTTCCCACGCGAGCTGCGTTTGCCCGCGAATTAGCCGCGAACCACTACGACATTGTTGGAATTTCCGCCATCATCGTGAACGTCGGCAAGGTCAAGGAAATGTGCCGAATTGCGCGGGAAGTATCGCCGCATTCGATAATCGTGGTCGGCGGACATGTCACCGCGATCCCCGGACTGGAATCGATGATCGACGCTGACCACATCGTGCGCGGTGAAGGCATTTCGTGGATGCGGCGATTTTTGGGCGAGGACGAATGCGCGCCCATCCGCCATCCTGCCATCGTTTCCGGAATGCGCACGCGCATCATGGGCGTACGCCTGCCGCAGCGGAAAGGCGGCACGGCGGCCACGTTGATCCCGTCAGTGGGCTGTCCCATGGGCTGCAACTTCTGCACTACTTCGGCTTTTTTTGGCGGCAAGGGAAAGTTCGTCAACTTTTATGAAAACGGGGATGAACTTTTTGAGGTGATGTGCGAGATCGAATCGAAGCTCAAAGTGCAGTCTTTTTTTGTGATGGACGAGAATTTTTTGCTTTATCGTAAGCGCGCCATGCGTTTACTCGAGCGCATGAAAGAAGCGGGCAAGAGCTGGGAACTTTCGGTCTTTTCTTCCGCCAACGCCATCCGAAAATATTCCATGCAGGAACTCGTGGAACTGGGCGTCTCCTGGATATGGATGGGATTGGAATCTGCGAAATCGAATTATGGCAAGCTGAAAGGTGCGGACACAAAACAGCTTACGCGTGAGCTAAGCGAAAACGGAATACGCGTGCAGGGGTCTACCATCATTGGGCTCGAACATCATACGCCGGAAAACATCGCCGAAGAAATCCAGCACGCAGTGGATTATCAGACCGATTTCCATCAGTTCATGCTGTACACACCAGTGCCGGGTACGGCGCTTCACAAACAGATGGAAGAACAAGGGCGGCTGCTGACAGAAGTTGATCCTGCCGACGTTCATGGACAGTTCAAATTCAACTTCCGGCATGCGGCGATTTCCCGCGATGACTCGAAGGTGTTTCTGGACAGCGCGTTCCGGCGCGATTTCGAGTGTAATGGGCCGAGTCTTTATCGCATGTGCCGTACGATACTTCGGGGATGGCAGCGCTACAAAGACTACCCAGATGCGCGAGTGCGCGAGCGATTCGCGCGCGAAGCGAAAAAACTGAGCAGCGCTTACAATGCTGCGCTCTGGGTGATGGAAAGAGAATTCCGGAAGATCAACCAAAGCGTCAGTGAGCAGATCCGCTCGCTGAGAATGGAAGTTGAAAAAGAATTCCCTGTGCTGGCGCGCCTCACCGCAACTTTGCTTGGCCCGGTATTGTTGTGGTCCGCGCGGCGCGAGGAACGGCGGCTGACGGCCGGCCATACCTACGAGCCACCCACTATTATCGAGCGCAGCAACTGGGCGGCGGAGGCCTCCAGCCGCGCGGCTTTCATTTGAGGTGCTCTAATCCGGCTTGATTCCCATTCATCCTTCACGGGGGTAGCGTTGATTAGTAACGTCGCGGAGAAAGATCCAGGGCGTAGATTTCGTGCCAGCCGACGTCGTCTACGATCAGCGGAGAACCGTCAGGGGCAAGGCCGCTGTACGCACCGATGAAGCCGAAGGGCCGCCGATAGCCCTTGAGGCTGAGAACGCGTTCAACTTTCAGATCCGGCACGTGCGCGCGGTAAAGCGCTGGGTCGGCGCTCAGCGTGTCGAAATAAACATACTGGCTATCGCGGCTACTCGGGCTTGGGATTCTCGGCGCTGCCAAAGTGCTGAGCGACGTAGGCGATCGATCCCAATAAGCCTTGCTCTTCGCCGCTCCATAGTGCGATACGGATCGTGCGACGCGGATGGGCGCCGACGGCCTTTAGCAGTCGAATCGCTTCGAGCGCGTCGGCCGATCCTGCGGCGTTGTCGGTCGCGCCCGTCGCGGCATTCCACGAATCGAAGTGGCCGCCGAGCATCACGACTTCATCCGCCTTGTCCGAGCCAGGCAACTCGCCCGTCACG
>DASYYQ010000082.1:0-43255 GCA_035933545.1 Candidatus Acidiferrales bacterium
GCGTAGGTACCATTGGCGCAGTTGGGGACCTCGTTTCCAAGCAGATTGCAAACGTAGGGGGCGTTGCCGAATGGCATGGCCAACATGCCGGCTGCGCCGCCTGCCGCGCCTTGCTGCACGGGAATGAGGAAGTTTCCTGCCGGGCCGTAGTCGATAAACGGACCGCCCGCGATTGTAGGCTCGCCAGCGAACGCCGCATCAAAGATCGGCAACGGGACGTCCGCCGGATTGCTCGGATCGTCCGCGAATGTCCCCTGATATGCGTCGGTAGCCGTGGCGTTATTCGCCAAATTGGTTTGGGCGTTCTGGAATTCATTCAGGAACCCGTTCTCGAATATGTTCACTTCATTGGGATCCTGGTTGATCCACTCGTGGACGCTGCGACTGCCGAGATAGCGAACTTCGAGAACGTTGTTTTGGCCGATCTGGCGCTGGATGCCCAAGTTCCATTGCTGCGTGTACGGTTGACGGATGTGAGGATCAATTCCTCCCGCCCCCCAGTAATTAACCCATGTGGCGATTGATTCCGGAAGGATGGGCGAGTAAGACGGCGGCGTATAAAGGAACGGCGGCAGAGTATCTCCCAGGGCCAAAGAGCCCGGCGTGAACGTGCCAGTGCCGCCGCCGCTGACTGCCTGCAGAGAAAAATTCTGGTAATAGCCAAAGCCGTGATTGGACATGTCGTTCCAGACGTATTGCTGCGGCTCGGTGAAGCGCCTCAACTGGAAGCCGGCGCGGACTACGGTCTTGCTGCCTCCGAAAAGCCTGCCTAGCCAGCCCTCGGAATAATCCGGGTTCCAGGCGATGCCAATCGTGGGCTGGGGGCTCACGTTCCACGGATTGTACTGGTGGCTGCGCGCGATATATTGCGGGTTCAAGTCAGCCGGGTTTGTGGAGAGAACGCCCGGATTGAACAAGTTATTCACTCCCGACGGCCCGAAGATTCCGTTGGGCGTGGCGCTCTGGTATTGGTGGGCGCGGTCGAAATCGTCGCCCGTAAAATCCCAGCGAAGACCGTAGTTCAAAGTGAGGCTCGGTTTGAGGCGCCAGGTATCCTGGAAATAGAGCCCCCAAGCCTTCTGTAGCTCGTTCAACTGGATACCGCTGTAGTTCGGAGCCGTGTTGAAATTGCCTGTCTTCGGGTTGTAGGAGAAGCCCGGGCCGTTGGGGCCGACTGATGAGATCCTTCCCACCAGGGTAGCGTATAGGCCTTCAGCTTGGGCTCGATCGTAGGGCGATGCACTCCCAAAGTAACTATTGAAATCGTTCAAGGCTGGGTCCCCAGAAGCAAGCCCCAGACTTATGCTTGTCAGGGCGTTAGGGGCATCGGAATAGTGGTCCTGCTCGCGCCACCATGAGACGCCATAGGTAATCGTGTGGGAACCGTGCTGCCAGGTGATGTTATCCGCGAGGTTGAAGATGGGATACCAGTCATTGATTCCCAAATTGTACGACTGACCTGACGAGCAGTAGCAAGGTCCAACGTCGTTGCCAATGGCCCAGCTAATCTGTGGATTTTGCGTGTAAAGGCTTGGCTTCGCGTCATAGCTATAATCTTCAAAGTTGTAGAAGTAGCCGCCACGGAATGCGTTGACCATGGTGGGCGTGATGGTCCAGTCAACTCCAAGCGAACTGGTGTAGTAATTGAATTTGTTCGAAGCGCCGTAAGCAGCGAAGCCCGGGCCGGGAAAAGGGGTTTGCGCCTGATTTGGACGGAGCTGGTAGGTCCGGTTCCAGGCTACGTTAATGCGGACTTTCTGCGACAGATCGTAGTCGATGCGGAACGTTGGATAGTAGTCAGTTCTTGGTGCACTCTGGGCCCAAGTAACATCGCTCAGGTTCGGATTCGCGTCCTGAGAAACCGTACCATACTTCTCTGCGCCAAAGACTGTGGTGACCTCACTGGCCACTGCGGAGTTCACAGTGGTCGGCAGCCCGTTGGGAGCGGCGACCTGTGTGAAAAGGTTAACCGTCTGGCCGGCATAGGGGGCGTCACGGTAAGTGAAGACCCCGGTTGCAGCAGTAGCCGTCAAGGTGTCGTTCTGGGCTTGGATGCCACCGGGCTGCTTGGCCATAGAAAAGCCGCCGAAGAAGAACAGCTTGCTCTTGAGAATCGGCCCGCCGACAGATCCACCGAAGTTGTTCAAGATGAGAGGATTCCTCGGGCGGCCGAGAGCATCGTTAGTCCAACTGTTGGCGTTCAGCGCCGCATTTTGAAAATCCTCGTAGACACGACCGTGGAAATTGTTGGAACCGCGGCGAGTGATGAAATTGGACTGCATTGCGGATTGGCCGAAGCCCTGGTTCAAATCCAAGTTGCTGGTCTGAACGGTCATTTCCTGAATATCTTCAATGCGCGGGGCGACTTCAGGGGCAGTATCACCATCAAATTTCATGCGATTTGTAGAGGAAATAACGCCGTCAATGTTGTTTCCCTGCGCGACTTCGGGCAGGCCATTCCAGGTTCCGCCGCTATCGCTCGTGGAGCGGGCAAACCCCGGAGTGAGGCTGGCCAAGCTGCTGATGTTTCGCCCGGCCAAGGGCAGATCTTCAATTTCCTTCATATCAATCGTGGTGCCTATCGCACCGGGCGTAGTTTGAAGTAGGGGGGAGGCACTGCCGGTGACGACTACTCTTTCAGAGGTGGCGCCGATTTTAAGAGAGGCTTTGATATCCGTTACCTGTCCTGCCTGAACCACAACGCTGTCAAAGACCTGGGTCTGGAAGTTTTGCTTCGACACGGTCAGACGGTAAGTGCCAATGGACAGTCCCGTAAAGCTATATGCGCCGGAACTCTGGGTTTTGCCAGTGCGCGTTCCGTTGGTGGAGAGATCCACCAGCGTCACCTCCGCGTCGGCAACTACGCCGCCGCTCTGGTCCACAACCGTCACGTTGACGGTCCCCTGGGTTCCCATCTGCGCCGAGGCTGGTGGGGCGACAAGCGTGGCGAGGAAGGCGAAACCAGCCAGAAGGCCGAAAATCAAAAAGCGAGAAAAGCTACGCGACATAATTTCCTCCTTATGCACAACCACCTCCGTATGTGCTGCAGCTACTGTCTTCACGCCACACGCCCAGTCGAGGCGACATTTCCAAATGCATCACAGGTCCGCAACCGTTTCCGAAAGAATTCCGGGGACTCGAAACTTTGGATTAAAACCTGTCGAACGGGGGAGGCAGAAGCAGCCCAAAGGTCGGCGGGGATCCATGCAACCGCCATGGCACGGCGGCGCTGTCCGTCCGAACGGCTGTGAAGTAAACGTTTACTCAAATTATGCACCCCGTACGACACTGCCCCACTTATTGATAAGTGCCTTCTATAATGTATCCGCTCTGCTTGTCAAGTACTAACTTTCCTGTATTTTGTCGCTGTCAACATGCAAAGCCCAAAAAAAACAGCGAGGGCGTAGGAACTTTTCGGTCAGGGCGGTAAACGTTTCCTGTTAAACGTTTACATGCGGGCGCAAACCTCTGCTGATAGAATGGTCTCCTGCATTTAAAAGCGAGACTATGGTCGACGACCGCCGAGCTTGCGTGCTATTTCTAGTGATTGCCAGCGCCTTGGCGCTAGTTCTTCCGCAGCCCGTATCTGCTCATATTCCAGCAACCGCCAGTGCACCTGTGCTACAGGTACAACATAACCCTGGCGTCTCGCCCCGAGCAGAAGCGGAGCTTCAGGAAGGGATTTCATTGACCACGCAAGGACGCTTCACTGAAGCGATCCCTCATTTCCTGAATGCACGCGGGCATGTTGTCGACGAATATGCGGCAAATTTCAATCTCGCCCTTTGCTATGTGGCGACTGGCCAGTTCGAAGATGCAATTGCAATCTTGAAGGGTTTGGAAACGGGCGCGAGCGTGCCCGCCGCAGTGAATAACCTGATAACGCAAGCCTACATCGGCGCTGGCCGCTATTCAGAGGCTTCCAGCGCATTTGAGCAGGCCGTCAAGGAAAGCCCACAAGATGAAAAACTCTACTTGTTCATTGCTGACGCGTGCTTGGATCGCCAAGCTTACGAATTTGGCCTAAAGACTCTGAACATCGGACTGCAAAATCTTCCGCGCTCTTCGCGTTTGCATTACGAACGAGGTGTCTTCTTTTCATTTGAGAATGAGCCCGACGCTGCGGTCGCCGATTTTGAGCTTGCAAGCAAGCTGGCTCCGCAAACGGACATTGCTTACATGGCCGCGGGTCAAAAAGCGCTACTGGAAGGGAACATAAGCGATGCCATTCGTGTGACGCGAGAGGGAATAAAGCGAGGCCATCGAAATTACATCCTACTCACACTTTTTGGCGAGGCCGTCGCGCGTTCCGGCGAAGGTCCCGGTCAGCCGGAATTCGCGGAAGCCGAAGCAGCATTGAAAGAAGCGGTGGCTGCACGTCCCAACTATGCTGACTCTCAAGCCATTCTGGGCGAACTATATTTATCGGAAGGCCGGCTTGACGATGCGATTGCCCGCTTGGAAACAGCGCGCAAACTTGCTCCAAACGATCCCTCGGTTTATTCTCATTTAGCTATAGCGTACCGGCGAAAGGGAAATTTAGATGCGGCAAATGCTGTGCTGGCAAAACTCGCGGAATTGAATCAGAAACAGGCCGCAAAATACAAAAATGGCTCGTCCGGGCGCAAAGCGGGCTACATATCTTCAGCGCGCGTGCCACACTTTTAGCCCAAAAAAAGTCACGCAGGCTATCGGCGCGCAGTCTTCGCGACACGAGGGAAGAAACGTTTGACTAAGCCTGTGCCCTCCTGAATAGCGATGATCTGGTCAGCGCTGATGTCCCTGAGCCGCGTTTCTTCGCCGCTTGGCCAGAGAATCTCCAGCAAATCAACTTTTGTGCGGCGTCCCAATCCGAAATGCAGCCGCGGATCTTGCGCTGCCTGATAACTCATGCCGCCTTTTCTCTCGTTGTATAGATTTAGGTCGCCTGCGGAAATTTTGACGCGCGCTCCCACTCCGTCGCGGTTCGATTTCGTGCCAATCAGATGAATTTCCAGCCAATGGTTTGCATTCCTGCCATCGTTTCTGAGTAATTGCGGCCGCTCCCCATTATTGTTTATGAGGATGTCCAAATCGCCGTCATTGTCGAAATCCCCGATCGCAGCGCCTCGGCTCACCCGAGGGGCTAAAAAATCCCCGCCAAGTTGATCGCTAACATTCGTGAATTTTCCCTTGTCCAGATTGCGGAACATCAGCTTCGGTTCTTTGTAACGAACATGCGAGTTATATCGCTGGATGTTGTCGAGCACATGGCCATTGGCCATGAAAATGTCGATCGCGCCATCATTGTCGTAATCCATAAAGCGTGTGCCGAAGCCGCTCATGTGGAATGTCGCGTAGCCTAGACCAGCGCGAAGAGTAACGTCGTCAAACGTCTGTTTTCCAGTGTTCTGATACAGGCGAGCAAGTTGTTCATCCAGATGAGTAACAATCAGATCCATCCGCCCGTCCCCCATCGCGTCGCCTGCATCTGTGCCCATCCCCGCTTCCGGCAGACCATCCGCGCTAACGGCGACACCGGCCAAATAGCCGACTTCGCGGAACGTTCCGTCACGGTTATTGTGGAACAGAAAATTGGCCATCGAATCGTTGGCAATAAAAATATCCTGCCAGCCATCATCATCGTAATCAAAAGTTACGATACCAAGCCCATTCCCTGGCTTTAATCCCACTCCGGATTGCGTACTCACATCGGTAAAAGTGCCGTCGCCATTGTTACGGTAGAGGGTTGGCGGCTGGCCGTTATAATCGTCGGGATGACAGTAGCTGCGCATGCCAGGACCGTGCTCGCCGCACCAGAAATTACGATCCGGCGACCAGTCAATGTAGTTCGCGATCACTAAATCAAGGTGGCCGTCATTGTTATAGTCGAACCAAGCGGCGCTCGAGGCCCAGCGACCCGCATTCGCGACACCGGCACGCTCGGTAACATCGCTGAACGTCCCGTTTCCGTTGTTATGGTAAAGAATGCATCTTCCATAGCCGAGAACCAGCAAATCCGGAAATCCGTCGTTATCGTAATCGCCCACAGCGACGCCCATGCCGAACAGTCCCTCCGCGCCAACCCCTGTCTTGGCTGTGACGTCGGTGAATGTGCCGTCGCCATTGTTATGATAGAGCGCGCTGCGCAGCGGGTTTTGCGGCTTGTAAACTCGCGTCGCCGCGCCGTTGGCAAGATACAAGTCAAGCAGGCCATCCTGGTCATAGTCAATCCATCCGCATCCGGAGCCCATCGTTTCGATCAGATATTTTTCTGTGGAGGCGGCGTTGTCATGCTGGAAGTCAATTCCCGCAGCCTCCGCAATGTCCGTAAACTTCACCTGCGGCGCCGCCGGGGTCAGCCGTGCGCCCAATGGAGCGCCCACCAGGCCTACACCTATGGCCCGCAGCAAATCTCGCCTGGAAAATCTAGAGAATCTACTCATTTCCGGAGATTGCTCCTTGTGCTCGAAGAGTCGTAGCGTACCGCAGCAGCGCGAGCGTGCGCGAAAAAATCTTTGATGCTGGAAATGTCAAACTCGCGTTTTTGTTGCTATTCTCTGTGGTACTCATGTATTCAACGAGTTTCTTGGCCGCCCGGATCGAATCCCGTTCGCCGAGAACCTCGTGAAAAACAGAGAATCAACCGATGACCCGTGATTCCATAAGTTCGCTTCATGCCATCTCTCGGAGGCGCCTGCTCAAAACGCTCGGCTGCGGCGGCCTGGCCGGCCTTCTCGGCAACCTGTATCCACTTTCTCCGCTGCTCCACGCGTTCGCGGATTCCTCGCCGGCCTTTGTTGAAGTACCTCCCTCTCAAAGCAAGATATCCTGGGTTCACGTCGCTGGAATTTCTCCGCAAATGTATGAGCCTGAGACGCTCGGCGCCGGATGCGCGTTCTTGGATTATGACAATGATGGTTGGATGGACATTTACCTAGTGAACAGCGGTCCGTGCGATTTTTATAAGCCGCCTCGGCCGCTGCGCAACGCCCTCTATCACAATAACCGCGACGGCTCCTTTACTGACGTGACCGAAAAGGCCGGAGTCGGTGGAAGCGCCTACGGTATGGGCGTGGCTGCAGGCGATTACGACCGCGACGGCCTGCCCGATATTTATCTGACGCAATATCCGCGCAGCATTCTTTACCACAACAATGGTGACGGAACCTTCACTGACGTGACCGAAAAGGCCGGAGTCGCGGCGCCAGGCTGGGCCACCAGCGCCGTTTGGTTTGACTATGATAACGATGGCCGTCTTGACTTATTCGTTTGCCAGTTTGCCGACTGGGATAAGGCAAAGAATAAATTCTGCGGAAACACGCTGACCGGCGAGCGCTGGTATTGCAAACCGAATGTCTACAATCCCATGCAGTCCTGGCTCTATCACAATAATGGCGACGGCACTTTCACCGACGTGAGCAATGAGTCTGGCATCGCCAAATCGCCAGCCAAGGGATGGGGCGTAGTTGCCTGCGACATCAACAACGACGGCCTGATGGACCTTTTTGTATCGAATGACACGGTCGCGAATTCTCTGTTCGTCAACGGCGGCAAAGGCAAGTTCTCCGATATTGGTTTGCTCTCTGGCGTTGGCTATAACTCGTTCGGGCGCGCACGCTCGGGCATGGGCGTGGATGCTGCCGATTACGACCAGGACGGCTGGATCGATCTATTTGTTTCAAACGTGGATCACGAAATGTTTTCCCTTTATCGCAACAACAAAAATGAGACTTTCTCCGACGTTGCCCCATCGGACGGTATTGGGAACAGAACAATGTTTATGAGTGGCTGGGGCGTAAAATTTTTTGATTATGACAATGATGGAGAACTTGATCTTCTCCTCTGCAATGGTCACCCGGACATTGATGTCGAGAGGCACATGCAAAATGTCAAATACCGCGAAGCAATGCTGCTGTTTCGCAATTCAGGCCGCGCGTTCCAAAATGTCAGCAAGCAGAGCGGCCCGATTTTTTCGCAGCCGATTGCCGGTCGTGGCATGGCGCTCGGAGACTTCGACAATGACGGCTCCGTGGACGTGCTGGTTGCTGTCAATAATGCCGCACCAATCCTCTTAAGAAATAGCGCGGGAAGGCAAAATCACTGGCTGGGCGTTCGCTTGGTTGGCAAGCAAGCGAATATCGATGCCGTCGGTGCCGTGGTTACTTATCAGGCTGGAGATCTCAAGCGTCACCGCTTCAAGGTCGGTGGCGGAAGCTATCTTTCCTCGCACGATCCGCGCATGGTTTTGGGTATTGGACTGCGCCCGAAAATGGACTGGCTGGAAGTGAAATGGCCGAAGCCGTCGGGAAAAGTGGAGCGGTTCGCTAATCTCCCAGTCGATCGTTACATCACGATCGTCGAAGGAGCGGGCAAGTGGACATAGCGGCCCTTTTTTTTGCAGCTACATCTCCTCGCTAAGGCTGGTTCGGATTCTGCGGAGTCGCCGGCGACGCTTTCTTCTCTGTTTCGCGTTGCAGCGCCATCTCGCGCTCCGCCTCTTGTTTCCGTCCGGTTCGGCCGTAAGCGATAGCCAGCTGATAATGACCGGCGGGATCGGCCGGTTCCATCTTCACGTATTTCTCCAGCGGTGTAATTGCCTCGGAACTCTTTCCAGCAGCGTTGAGCGATATTCCAAGGCCCAGAAACGCTTCTGAAAACCCTGCATCGAGTTTCGCGGCGCGCCCAAAATGCTCGATGGCCTGGTCCCATTGCTCGCTCTGGCGGGCGAGGTCGCCCAGCATGAATTCAGCGGACGCCGCGGTCGGATCAATTCTCAGTTCCGCCTCGAATTCCTTCTTGGCCTCATCGGCGGACGTTTCAGTGGGCGGCTCTGCAAGGATAATCCGGCCGATACGGTAATGAATGCCGGGTTGCCCAGGATATTGCTTCAGAATCTGGCGGTAGGCTGCGATTGCCTCGTTTAACTTTCCATGCGATTCCAGAGCTTCCGCGTTTAATTCTTGCGCTTCAGCCGAGCGCGGGTCGACCGTGACAAGTCTTTGCGCCGCGCGCATGCCCAGTTCGGAATAGAAATGCGTCGCAGTGTACAGCACGGTCGGGTCGTTTGGAAATTCGCGCCTCAGCAGCACGAGCGCTCGTACCACGTCACCCTCCTGGTCGACGCTCATTCCACATTGCGCCATGGCCATTGCAGCATGGTAGGTGAGCTGCTTGTCCGCTATATGCGAGAGGCTATTCCTCAGGAGCGGCAGCGCTTCATCGCAGTGTCCCGTGGATGCGAGTTGAATCCCTTTGCGGGCAGACATCGACGGGCTTACCGCCGGCACTTTTTTGGAAGCCTGTGCGCCGCATGCCGCCGAAAAAATGGCCAATGCCGAAATCTGCAGCACAACAAAGCCCACGCATAGCGGAGCTTTGATAAAAATTTTAGTCATCGGATCCGAGTCGTCGCATGATCGATTATAGCCTCAGGGCCCACGGCAAGCATCAACGCGGGCGAAATTCTATAATTGTACTTCCACGGAATGCCCCTCAAAGACAATTTGTCGCATGGCCTGCTCGACGTTTACTTCGATATTTCGTCGCATCGGCGGAAGCATATGCGAACCGGGGGCGAGATGCAGTCTAAACACGCGTCGCGAATCATTCCAGGTCATTTGGATTCCCATCCATTCGCCCTTACGGTAATCGAACGACTTGCCGTCGTCTTCGTAGAGGAGGAATGAGCCGTCCGCGCCGGGATAAATCGTCACGGTTAATGGCCCGTCCACCTTCTCGCCCGTATATTGCTTCACCGGACCCAGCGGCAGAATCGCGCCGGCTCGAACAAATAGCGGCAAGGTCTCAAGATCCACGTCGCGGCTAATCTCGCGTCCACCACGCGTGCGCTCGCCAGTCCAGAAATCGTACCACTCGCCTTGCGGAAGATAGACGCGGCGCGACGTTGCTCCTTCTTCGCATACCGGCGCGACGAGAATGTCTCTTCCCCAGAGATATTCGTCATCGCGCGCAACGGCGACGGGATCATCAGGGTAATGGAGCCACAACGCTCGTGTAATAGGCATGCCTGTCACGGCGCACTCGCGAACCGCGCTGTAGAGATAGGGCAACATCCGGTATCGAAGTTCGAGATACTTGCGGCAGATTGGCTCGACCTGCTTGTTGTGTAGCTGGCTCGCGTCGGGAACCGCTGCGCCACCATAGTTGCTGATCTCGGTCGGTCCCGGATTCCCGGTGTCCCAGCCCCAGGGCAAACGCAACTTCCACGCCCGGCCGTGGCAACGAAACAGCGTGCAGAAAGCGCCAAATTGAAACCATCGCAGATACAACTCGGCAGTGAATTCTTTTGTGGGCACAAACCCGCCGATGTCCGTGCCCCAGTATGGAATGCCGGAAAGCGCCGTGTTGATCGCATTGGGAATATGCGTTTTCAGTGTTTCCCAAGTTGAGTAGACGTCGCCCGACCACAAAAATGACGCATACCGCTGCATACCCGCATAACCATTGCGATGAAGCGCATACGGACGCTGGTTTGGCCGGTCGATTTGCGGGCCTTCCCAATACATGCGGTTCCGAGTCAGCCGCGAAGCAATGTCGAGCGAATCGCCTTCGTCCGGCCACCATCCGTCTATGCCCATGGCGAAATCTTTGCGATGCGCGTCCCAGTAGCAGCCCGCCTCTTGCTCGTCGAACCGCCCGACAGTGCAGCCATCGCGCGCGTTTCCTTGCAGTTGGCGCGTCAAAATCACCACGTGCATCACCGCATGAAAATCTTCGCCATGAAATTGCTCGAGAATTTCCTTTGGATCCGGAAACACGCGCGCGTTCCACGCGAAAGAACCATTCGCCGTATTCCACCCCGAGGGACAGAAACCGGTGCCCAGATAAATCAGCGCGTCGCACGGAAGTTTTTTCTCGCGGAACGTTTTTGCGACATCGAGAATCTCTTCACGGCTCGCGAGCGTGCGATGCGATTGCTGGTAGCCCAAGCTCCACACCGGCGGCATTTCCGCGTGGCCTGTCAGACGCGCATATTCAGCCATGATGGTGGCAGGCTCGCGCGACGCGACGAAGAAAATGTCCAATGGCAGGGCTGCGTCCGGCTCGACGGGAAGGAACTTGCTCTGCGTCCCGCTGAAATCAAATGTGCCGAACGGCTGATGAATGAACATTGCCCATCCTTCCGTGCCAATCAGCCAGGGAATCGGAACGCGAGATCCGTGCGTCCCCAGTTTGTAGCCACCTTGTCCATTCCGCATTGCGTCAAGCGATCCTCGGCGATCAAATTGCTTCCCGCCTTCACCCAGCCCAAGCAATGGTGAATCGCCCGTGTCGAAGGAAACAGCGCCGGTTTCTTCGTCCACCGCAATTTGTTGAACTTTAGCCGCCGTTAGGCTTTCGACCGTAAAAGCCAGCGGGTTATCAGTAACTCGAATCCTCAAGTCGCCAGATCTCACAGTTCGCGCACGCGCGGCCCCACGCAGCTTTACGACTGGCTCACCCCACGAATGGCCGACCAGCGAACCGTCCATGGGAATCGCGACCGGCTCGCCATCCTTCAGCGGGATTATGCTTAGGCGAAACGTATACGCGCTGACCGTGGTGATTTGAATCTCGATTTCCTGCCCCGCGACACGAAAAGCACGCTGGGCGGAGCCCTTTTGGACGGGCAGAAGATATGCCGCGCATGCAGCGCTCATGCTTTTCAGAACGTCCCGGCGATCGTAGCGTTTGCCCATTTCATTTAGCCGTTGCGCCTTTTCAATGTTAGCGGTTCGCCTTGAGCTCGACCCAGCTCGTACCCTTGTGCAGCGGCACAACATACGCGCCGCGCGCAACCTGAAACGCAGCGACCGGACGATAAGAGCCCACACGTCGGATCTTCGCTGGCTGCGCGACGCGCAAAAATGCGGTTGGCGTAAAAGTCGTCGTTGGAGCAAGTCCCAGCCGCACAACTCCTGTCTTGGAATTCAGCTCAACACTGTCGAATTCGCCCGCATCCAGCCTCAACCAGAGCCCGAGTGGAGCAACATACACGCGCATGCGGAACGAATCGAGCGGGGTAACTTTGATGGTGTTGCCTTTGACTCGAATGTTACCGCCAAACGCCAGCCATCCAAATTCAGGATCATTCACAATGTACGTGGCAGTATTCAGCGCGTGCCCAAAAAAATTGGGGCCGTAATCGCCGGAATAAGGATCGAATTTCAGCATGTCGGGGAACGCATGGAATGCAGCGGACGCAAATCCTTCTTGGTCGATATCCGTAAGCGGACCCATCGTTCCGCCGTAACCTACCCGCAGCAGATAAAAATCATCGGGATGCTCGCGGTATTGGGCCAGCAACGGAATGGCATTGATGCCGGAACCATAATGGTGAAGCTGGCGCTCAAGCCGTTGAATTTTCCCTGCATAAATAAAATCCCAGTAGCGACGCGCGCTTCCGTTATAGCCCCAGTTCGGTATTGTTGGATCGTAACCAAGAATCGCGTCTAGCGTCACATTGGCTTTGTCTTCATATCCAAAGTATTTCATCCAGGCGTAGACCTCTTCCTGCCCCGTCGAATCCCACGGCATTTCGCTGCCGAACGGGTAGGCTTCCTGCTCCCATCGGTCGGCTCGCTCGCGCATGATCTCTTCCAGATGACTTGCCTCCGTAGTCATGCCTTCTCTCTTGAGATCCTGCAAAATTTTCAGGAAGACGTCGCCTTCCATTTGGCCAAATCGAGCCAAGCCGGGAGCAAACTCGGTCATGGCGACCGACGTGTGATATGCGTGCAACAGATACCATTGCCACGGATGGTCGGTGATCAGCCCATGATGATAACGAGCAAGGCGATAAATCGCCCAGTACGCCGCCGCTACGTGCGGATAATCGTAGGAGCGGTCGACTGCTTCGGACTGCTTCTTGTTCCAACTCGTCCAACTGCTCCAGTCGAAATCTTTTCGGTAATAAGTTCTCAGCGCCCCGTCCGGCTGGTAATAGAAAAGGCTCTTCCTCACGCCATAGGCATATGCTCCCTCCTTATATTGGAGGCCGCCCCACAAGACGCCGTCAACAAACTGCTGATATTTGTCGAGCTCCTGCTTATTCGGCTGGCCAAATTCCTTCATGACTGCTGCGAGCCACGAGCCTGCGCCGCCTTCGTCACTGAGGCCAGCAATCCACACGCGAGGGTCCTGAGTCACGATGGCATTTGCTTGCCGGTCATACGTCATCACCGACGGGCTGCGATGAAATGGATCGTCCGGATCGAGAAACCATTGCTTGGTCATTAAGAAATGGCCCAGATCGGAGACGACCTGCGATTCCGGCTTGATCACGAAATAGTTGATCGTTTGCACCAGGCCATCCCGGTATGTGATCGTCAGTCGGGAACGGCCCCACGTGCGGCCAGTCAGCGTGAATGCTTTCCAGCCGCCTGTTGCCGGCGCATTTTTGCGAATGGCAATTGCTCCTATAGGAGCAACGGACATGGAGCGAACGGCTTCCGGATATTTCAGGAACAAACGCGCGCGAACATCCGTAGGCAGTACATATCCGGGAATACCGACAGCGACAGGACGACCATTTGCTGCGAGCGTTTTGTCGATGTCGCGAATCGAGTCGGAAAGCAAAAATTTGACCCCATAAGTTTTGGACTCGCCCGACGCAAGGGTGAGCATGCTCGGTGGATTCCATGGCTGCGCGTTTTTCCATTCATCTTCGGCATAAGCCTCGCTGTGAACCATCCAGTCGTAAAATCCCTCAAACGTCACCCAGCGCGGCGTAGGATCGTTGAAAAGCCGCAAGGTTCCATTGGGGCCACGCTTGTTTAGGATCGGCTTATAGGCTTCAAACGGCGTGTTGCCATCCGGCACAACTAAAAGCGCCGGCCCGTGTCCATTCAGCCGCGTTACCTGCAAATAGCCAGCATCTTCGCCGATGTAAGGATCGTAAAAAGAGCACTTCGCGTGTGCTTCTTCAAGCGAACGTCCGGTCAGCACATTGTTAAAAATCATCGGAATGCCCAGCGCGCCTATTTGCACAACGCGTGTCGTCTGGTTTTTCAACGTGAATCGCAGAACCAGATTGCCGTTTTCGAGAGCCCAGGTGCGCGTAAGCTGCAGCGGAAAACCCGCAGGGAGAGTCGGCGCGAGATTGGCCGAGGCCAAAATTCCTGGCGAGACAGGCAAGGCAACGACAGGTTCGCGCGAGAAAGCCGTCGAATAGCCCTTCCAATCGCCAGAGGTTCCGACGCGCAAATGGAGGTCAATGTCGCCGAGGTGATAGTAGCCATTCTCCGAGCGCTCGATGAGCAAATCTCCCGGCGTAAAGTCGAAGCCGTTCGCGCCCTTCGGCTTCAGCGCTGCCACCGTCTGCGACGAATGGACCAGGCTTAAGTCAAAATTCGGCGTGCTGAAGTCGACAATTCCCTGCGCCAACATCGGACCGGGCGTCGCCGCTTGCCGGCGCCTTCGCCCTTGTGCAGCCGCTCCGTTGTATAGGGACATGCCGAGCGTCACTGCAAACAAACACAAAAAAACTCCGCCTCGAAGCAAATGTTTTTGGCTTTTCACTTCACCTTCCCTCGATGACCGGTGCCCATGTATCTAATGAATCGGGAAAACGTTTACTGGCCCGCCGTGGATTGTGATACAACTTCCCCCGAGAAGCAAAAAAATCCAATCGGTGCCTCGCCGCGGCACGGAGCCACCGGCCGGAGAACACATACATGGACCGTCGAGATTTCCTGAAAAACTTGGCAATCACAACCGCCGCAGCGCGCTACTTTCCCAAAGCTGCTGCGGCCACAGAGGCTTCATCGAGTGATCCCGACAGAATTGCTGACACAGCGCCAGCGACCGCCAGCATCCCTGACATCGAAGGCCACACGCAAGTGTGCGAATTCAAGATCGGTCCGACTAACTGGAAAGTCTTTGAGGATTTGCGCACCCGTGATGGCGTCATCACCTTCGTCTCATCGAACGGAAACAGCAAAGTCCTGCGGAAAAATGCTGAACCAACCTTCGCAGAGGCAAATCCGCCGTATCTGGGACTCAGTTTGAAAGACATCGGGATGTCTCCCCGCGACTTGTTAGCGGAAAAACTCCTCGAGAATGGCGATCCGGATCCCGATTTGGTGAAATCCGCTGCTCCGCCAATGGGAAGCGCGACAGGCCGTCGCCCGTTCTTCTTCCGTTTGCCATGGAATACATTCGTGGGAACCAAAGAATGTTTTGACACCATGCCTGTATACCCGAGCGGGAGCACGCGGACTTATCACCCAGGTCAATATTTCCCCGAACTGAATTCTCCGGCGCTCGCCGAAAAGCGTTTCGAGGGCCTGATCGGTGGCTGGATGCCGGCCGTTCGTAAAGTCATGCCCATTTCCGATAACTCTTATGACGAAGTCATTGTGTTTGGCGATGTGCAAGCTCATGACAAATTTATTGTTCAGACTTGGCATCGCACCTCGCGCATCGAAAACTTGAAAATAACAAAAATTATGTACGGCCACAGTTATCCGGCGTTCCCTCCCGCTCGCCTGGATCCGCAACCTGAAGAATTTTATAGGGCGCTCTTGCAGTTTGCGGATTACTGGGACGCGCAGTTGCGCGATATCGCCCCGGCGTCACTCCCGCAAAACGCCTGGGTCGACATGTCGCGTTACGCTTTCGCAAAGGAACTGATGGTCCGCCCGGGTGGTTACTACCCCAAGTACGGAGCTGTCGATCGCGACTACTACGGCTCAGAATATGACGGTTTTCAGGACATTTTCACTATGTCGGTAGCCACAAATCTCGAATGGGGCCGCTTCGAAATGGCCCGCGCGGTTATCGACAATTACCTCACCGATTTTACCGACACGAAAGGCATGATTAACATGCGCGGCCCGGAAACTGCGCAATTCGGCATGGAACTCATGCTGTTCGCCAGATATTTCAATTACACGCGCGATGCTGCTCTCTTGCTCAAGCACCAAGAAAAGATTGCCGCAACAGCTAACCTGCTTTGCAAAATGCACGACGAGAGCCTGCAACTGCCGTCCAGCGATGCCGGCTACGGCCTGATTCATGGCTGGAGCGAATCGGATTCTTGCTTGGCGCCAAAGCCGGAAACTTGGTGGCTTCCTTATTACTCGAATAGCGCCTTCGCCGCCCGTGGTTTGAGAGATATTAGCCAGACGTGGCGCCGCCTCAAACTGACCCCAGAACCAGAAAAAGCCGCGAGCGATTGGCTGCGGCACAGCAAAATTCTTCAAGACGCTGTCGCCGCAAGCATCAGGAAGAATGTGCGCCACGACATGGATCCACCGTACATCGGAACCTATCCCGGCACGACAGAGACGTTTTGGGAATCCATGGAAAAGGAACGGCCCAGCCCGCAACAGTGGCCCCATCGTCCCTATAGCGAGTTATTGCACGCGGACATGTTGCCGCCCGAACTCGCGAAACTGGTAATCGATTGCATGCGCGCATATGGCGCCACCACTCTTGGCGTTGTTGCCAATGTTGAGCCGCCCCATCCCACCGGGCGCGACATTCTGGGCTTCATCTCGTACGGCTATGCGCTCGCTCTGTTGCGCCTCGACAGAATCGAAGAATACGTGCTCTTCCTTTACTCGCATCGCTTCCACGATCATACGCGCGGCAGTTGGACAGCCGGCGAGGTTGCCGGTATCGGCGGTGGTACCGCGACTTTCTGCATCCCGGCGCAGCAAACCATTCCCTTGCTCATTCGCTGGATGCTTGTGCTCGAGGATTCAGACGAAGACCGGCTGTATCTGGCGAAGGGCATTCCGCGGGATTGGCTCTTTTCGGGCAAGGAAATCAGGATTGATCAGGCGCCGACACGCTGGGGCAAAGTGAATTTCAGAATGCTTGCAGACACCAGTACGAAACGCGTCACAGCAAACGTCCTGCTTGCCAGGGCCGGCGCGCCAAAGGAATTGCACGTGAAGTTTCGCCTGCCGAAAGCGAATACGCTGCAGAGCGTTACCGTGAACGGCCGGCCCGCCAGGCTGGGTGGAATACACAACGACGTGGCTATTTTTTCGACTGGCAACAGTAAACGTTTTGAAATCGCCGGCAGCTTTACCTGATTCCCGGCGGTTTCGTTCCCTGCGAACGGTCCTAGCTTGCTCCCGGCGCGCTCACCTCTTTGACCGGTCGCGGCGCAATCATAGGAATATTTTGGCGGCGCATCATCTGGTTCAGATTCGCCAAGTCCGTCGAGACGATCGATTTCCATTGGCTCGTCAGGTCGTTCACCTTTTTGAGATACGCTTCGTACAGGTCCCAATCCTGCTGCGGCGGCGCTGAATCGGCGCTATCAACGCCGTTGACCAGGTAGCCGATTTTGCTGTTCATCTCAATCGGATAGTTCAGCATGTCTTCGCTCGCAGTTGCTTTTAACTGAATAAGTGTATCTTCCACCGCGCTCATTTTCTTGTCGGTGTTTTCGGCGGCCTCGAGGACGGCCTTGGCCTTTTCGTCGCCCGCCAGCCGCTTCCGTAGCGCGGCGAGTTGGTCCCGCACATCACGGATCTCAAGTACTGCCACATGGTCCTGCCCCATCAGGTCGTTCAGCTTCGACACCAGATCGAACTGTTTCGCCAGATCCGCTTGGCTCACTTTCACGCGCGGGTCTGGCACAATCTGGATCGGCGTCGTGTATGTTTTTCCCTCGATGGTCAGGCGCGCTTCGTAACGTCCGGAAAGCGCGAGCGCGCCGATTGGCCCGCCTTCATCGTAAATGGCGCACGGTACTTCCACTGGAGGTTGGTAGCGCATATCCCAGACGAACCGATTCAGCCCTTTCTCTTTCGACAGTTCGCCTTTCTCATGCAGCGGCTCGGGTGAATCGGGATAACAAACCGGCTCCGGTTTGGGCTTGCTCGAATAATGGCGGATCACTTTGCCCGTCCTGTCCAGAATGTTGAGTGAAATGTCGCCCTTCGGTTCGCTCGCCAGGGAATAATCGAGAATCACTCCGTCAGGCGGATTCACTCCCACGCCCGCTGCGATCCCGAAGAAGCGTCCGGGCGCACGAAAACGAACAGCAGGCGCCGGTCGATACAAATGCACGGGAGCGTCGAGCGTCTCTGCGGTCATCTCTCTCAGCGGAGTAATGTCGTCGAGCGACCAAAACGCCCGGCCGTGCGTCGCGATGATGAGGTCGTCACCCTTGATTGTCAGATCGCGTACCGGCACGGCGGGCAGATTCATCTTGAGCGGCTGCCAATTGCCTCCGTCGTTAAACGAGAGGTAAACGCCCTGCTCCGTGCCGGCGAAAAGCAGCCCTGCACGCTTGGGGTCCTCGCGCACGGCCCGCACAATCGCTCCATCGGAAATGCCGTTAGTAATCAACGTCCAGGTCTTCCCGTAATCGGTCGTCTTGTAGGCGTACGGATGCAGATCGTCGTTCTTGAAATTATCCACCGCCGCATATGCCGTCCCCGCCTGTTCTGGGGAAGGATCAATCAGCGCCACCTTGCTCCACGCCGGAATGTCTTTCGGCGTTACGTTGTCCCAATGCTGGCCGCCGTCGCGGGTCACCCAGATGAGACCGTCGTCAGTTCCTGCCCAAATCACTCCCTGCTTCACCGGCGATTCGGCTACCGTGTAGATCAGGTCATAATATTCGGCGCTGGCTTGATCCTTGGCCACAGGTCCGCCCGAGGGTCCCTGCTTTGACTTGTCGTTGCGGCTCAGGTCGGGGCTGATCACCGTCCAGCTCTGCCCGCGGTCGGTCGATTTGAACAGCACTTGTGCGGCGAAATAGAGCACGTTCGGATTCTCTGGCGAAATCGCGATGGGCATCGTCCAGGTGAACCGGTATTTCTGGTCCGCGGCCGGCCAGCCATCAGGATCGTCAGGCCAGGGCGAAATCAGCAACGACTGCTCTGTGTGCTTGTTGAAGCGCGTCAAAATGCCAAAATACGTGCCGCCGTAGACAATATCCGGATCGGCCGGATCGGGCACAATGTAACCGCTTTCTCCGCCGCCCACTCCGTACCAGTCCTGCCTGCCGATGTAGCCGTGAGCCGTGCGGCTCGCGATGGCCACACTGGAAAGATCCTGCTGCGCGCCGTAGATGTAATAAGGAAAGCGGTTGTCTGTAGCCACGTGATAGAACTGTCCAGTCGGCTGATTTTCCTCAGTACTCCATGTATCGCCATGGTCAGTCGAGATCGTTGCGCCGCCATCGTTGCCCACGATCATCCGTTTCGGATTGCCCGGGTCGATCCACATCCCATGGTTGTCGCCATGCGGCACGCGGACCCGCGAGAACAGATGCCCGCCATCGGTCGAGTGGTACATGCCGACATCGAGAACGTAGAGGCCATCGGTATTTTGAGGATCGGCGAAAACGTGGATGAAATACCAGCCGCGTTGGGTCAGACGGTGATCTCCGTTGACGAAGCTCCAGCTTTTCCCTGCATCATCGCTGACGTACAGCCCGCTCTTGTCATTCGTCGCTTCTAAAAGCGCATACACGCGATGGCCATTGGCACCCACCGCCAGCCCGATTTTGCCCAGCACGCCCGGAGGCAGGCCGTTCCCCTCGATCTGTTTCCACGTTTTTCCTTCATCAGTCGATTTGTAAATGCCGCTGCCCGGCCCGCCTCCTTCGAATGTCCACGGAAGCCTCCGCTCCTGATACAGCGCGGCGTAGACAATATGAGAATTCTTCGGGTCAAACACAAGGTCCGTCGCGCCAGTGTTCGCGTCCTTGTAGAGAACTTTCGTCCAACTCGCTCCGCCATCGGTCGTTCGGAAGACGCCTCGCTCCTCATTGGGGCCGAAAGCATGGCCGATCGCCGCCATTAGCACCACGTTTGGATTGCGCGGGTCAATCAAAATCGAGGCAATGTGGCGAGTGTCTTTCAGTCCGATATGCGTCCAGCTCTTTCCGCCATCAGTGGACTTGTACATGCCGTCGCCATAAGTGATGTCCTCGCGCAGGCACGGCTCGCCGGTACCCACGTAGATGATATTGGGGTCAGATGGCGATACCGCCACCGCGCCGATCGCCTGCGTCGGCTCGTGATCGAAGAGCGGCTCCCAGTTCAGGCCAGCGTTAGTCGTTTTCCATACTCCGCCTGCCACCGCGCCCATATAAAATGTGTCGGTGCCGGGAACCCCGGCTACCGCTTCGGTCCGCCCGCCGCGGAACGGACCCACCAATCGCCACTTCATACCAGCCAGTGCATCTTTGTTGAGTTGCTGCGCTGCAGCCGTGCCGCCGAGCCCCAAGAAAATGGCCACAAATAGTAAGCCGTACCAAAACGTCAAAAGACCGCGCTTCTCGCCGGACATCTTTTCCTCCATTCGCAAAACGGGCGATTTTACAACCAGCAATGAACAAACGCTACTGGAAGCGAACGTCCACATCGTCGTCCGCTTCTACTACCGCACGCATCTGCAATGACGTCCTATTAAAGCCGGTAAAATCTCGCGGAACGTGCTGTGTGGCAAGATGCACCAGTTCAGCGTGCTTTCCAAAAAAAACAATAACGAGCCTTCGTGCTGTATCGCGCCCCCTTTCTTAGTGTCATTTCCGAGTGGCAGAGATATTCTGTGTTGCGGGTGTGAGGTTCTGAGTAGTGAATCCAACCAGCGGTGTTTGAGCCGCTGAGAAGATGATCATTCTGAAGAAGCCGGACTCTTCGGTCGCGCGCCCGATTCAGAGGCGCCGCTCTGTATATTCGATCCCATCGGCGCACCGGGCTTCATGGCGCGCGGCCATCGCGCTTGCGCTGTCTTTTTGCGTTGTGAGCAGCGCCCGCGCCGATACCGAATACTACCGGCACACGTTCTTCGATAATAGCAACACGCCCGATTCGTATTTTTACAGCGTCGGCAAAGCAGTCGCGCCGAGCATCCTCGAATTGCAAAACCAAAAAGCGCCGGTCGACTCCGCGGTCTTTTTTACTCCGCCTAACTCGCTGCGGCTTGCCTGGCAGTCGAAGCCCGGAGGTTCGTGGGAACTGCAACTTCGCGTGGTCGAATTCCGCAACCGGGAGATCCTCTTCTCCGGCGACGCGCTTTTCTTGTGGTGCTACTCACTCGCGGCAATCCCTGCGCAAGACCTTCCGGAGATTCGCCTTCTCGATACCAACAGAGACTTTTCTGCTCCCGTGCGCCTCGGAGATTTCTCAAGCGGCATCAAGGCTGGCCAATGGACCAGAATCCGCATTCCGCTGTCGAAATTCCCCAACGGCTCAGTTAACCATTTCAAACCGCATCGTCTTCAGGAAATCGTCTTTTCGCAAGGCGCTGCCGATGGAGCAAAACACACCATCTTCCTCGACGAGATTCGCATTGACAACTCCGCCTCCGCTGGCCAGCCGAGCAGCGCCTCGCGCTTGCCCGGTCCGCAAAACCTTAAAGCCACTGGTTACGAGCGCCAGGTCGATCTGTCGTGGGATGCGGTCAACGGGCCCGCGCTGGGGCGTTACGTCATCTATCGGTCAGACGATGGACGTAGTTTCCGGCCGATCGGCATCCAGGTCCCAGGCATCGAGCGCTTTTCCGATTTTTTGGGACGCCCCGGCCAGACAGCCTGGTATAAAGTCGCCGCCGAAGATCAAGACTATCGTTTGTCGGATTTTTCGCCGGTCGTCAAAGCTTCCACTCGACCGCTCGATGACAACCAGCTGCTCACCATGCTCCAGAAAGAATGTTTCCTGTACTACTGGGACTCGGCCGGCCTTCGCTCAGGCATGGCTCGCGAAAACGTCCCTGGCAACGATCGCATCATCGCTACCGGTGCCAGCGGCTTCGGAATCATGGCCATGATTGTGGGAGTCGAGCGCGGATTCATAACGCGCGAAGAGGGAATCGAGCGCCTTACCAAAATTGTCAGCTTTCTTGAGCACGCGCCGCGGTATCACGGAGCCTGGTCGCACTTCATGGATGACGCAACCGGGAAGAGCCTTCCTGTTTTTGACATGTACGACAATGCGGGCGACCTGGTCGAAACGTCATTTCTGATGGAAGGACTCCTGACCGCGCGCCAATACTTCAACGGAAGCAGCGCGCAGGAGCAGTCATTACGCAAACGGATCACACGTCTGTGGGAAACCGTAGACTGGAATTGGTATCGCAAGACTCCCCAGACCCGGGCTCTCTATTGGCACTGGTCGCCGCAATGGTCATGGCTCATCAACCATCACATCGACGGATTTAATGAGACGATGCTCGTTTATCTCCTTGCCATCGCCTCGCCCACTCACCCCGTTCCAGCCAGCCTCTACTATTTGGGCTGGGCAAATCCCACGAGCGGGCATTACGCGAATGGCCATTCGTTCTTTGGAATCAAACTCGATGTTGGATTCGGCACCGGCGGGCCTCTTTTCTTCACTCAATATTCCTACATGGGTTTCGACCCGCACGCGCTCACCGATCGCTACACCAACTATTTTCAAAATAACCGCAACATGGCGCTCATCAATCGCGCCTACTGCATCGAAAATCCCGGACACCACAAAGGTTACGGGCCTGATGATTGGGGACTCACCGCCAGCGATGGCGCGAACGGCTATCTCGCGCATGCGCCTGATCTGCGCGATGACGACGGCACCATGACTCCTACTGGTGCGCTCGCGTCTTTCCCGTATACGCCGAAAGCGTCTATGGCTGCCTTCAAATATTTCTATCGCGACCTGGGAGATCGTTTGTGGGGAATCTATGGCCCGCGCGATGCATTCAATCTGGACCAAAACTGGTTCGCGCCAATCTACATGGGTCTGAATCAGGCGCCAATAACGGTGATGATCGAAAATTATCGCACCGGCCTGATTTGGAAACTCTTTATGTCGAACCCTGAAATTCGCCCAATGGTTAAGCGCATCGAGTCTCTATCAACTAACAAGAACTAAGATAAAGACTATTTTTGAGGCGCTGCACGATCTGTCGCTGCTCAGTATTTGTTACAGGCTTCCGGCGTTTCTAAGCATTCCGCCATCGATGAAGTGCGTGCTGCCGGTAACGTAGCTGGCGTCGTCGGAGGCAAGATACACGGCGAGATGGGCTATTTCTTCCGGTTTGCCCCAGCGCCCCAGGGGAATCTCAGCCAAAATCTGGCTGTCCAATTTTGGATTACTCTCGACGTCTCGATCGATCGGTGTATACACTGCGCCCGGTCCGATGTTGTTGACCGTTATCTGATGCGGAGCGAGTTCCACCGCGATGGTGCGCATCAGCATCCGCAAGCCTCCTTTGGATGCGCAGTACGCAGCGTTTTGAGGCATTGGCAGATCTTCATGGATGGACGAAATATTTATGATCCGGCCTCCGTTGCGCTGCCGGATCATTTGTTTGGCTGCGGCTTGCGCGCACAGGAAAGGTCCAGTGAGATTTACAGCTATGATTTTCTGCCACTCATTGAGCGGATAATCCACGAAGGGAAATTTCTTTTCGATTCCTGCGTTGTTCACGAAAATGTCCAGTTTTCCAAAGGCTGCGACCGTTTTATCGATGAGCCTCTCCACATCTCCCGGCGCGGAAATATCCGCCTGGACCACCAGAACCTTTCCCTTCATAGCCTCAATCGCTTTGACAGTTTGCGCGGAAACGGATTCGTTCCCCACGTAATCGACAACCACAGAGGCGCCTTCTTCCGCGAATGCAATTGCAATCGCCTGACCGATTCCTGTCGCGGCGCCCGTAACCGCAGCTACTTTTCCCGTTAACTTCATAGCGTATCTCCCACTTGGCCATGCGGACTCAGCTGAACGAAATCGCGCAGCTACTGTATGAAAACACATTTTTGCCGGCAGGCGCAAAAGCAGAGTTTACCAGCGAGAGTTGTTTATTGCTGCATGCCATGAATCCGCCCGGTGAGAGTAGTCCTTCCGAAGTTCTTCAGCTAACCGTAGTTGACCTGCAAGGCCGTGTCGTGACATTGTTTCGCCGCTGCGATAGGCGATTTAAACCGAAAGCAATTTTCGAGGAGGAAGCATTGATGCGCCGCGAAAGGCTATTTCTTGTAATGTGCGCGCTGCTGTTGATTTTTGTTGCGACAGGAGCAGCGTGGGTTAATGCCCAGGCCGCCACGCAAACCGTCAATTCACAGAAGTCTGGCGAAAAGGCCGAGAAAGAAGAGACGCGCTCGTATCAGGCGATGAAATGGCGTCTGGTCGGGCCATTTCGCGGAGGCCGCGCGACGTGCATCACCGGAATTCCATCGCAGCCACTTGTTTATTACATGGGAGCCGCCGGCGGCGGCGTGTGGAAGACCGAAGACGGCGGCATCACCTGGCACAACGTAAGCGACGGCTTCATAAAAACCGGCTCGGTGGGCGCAATCGCGGTGGCAAATGATGATCCGAACGTAATTTATGTTGGCATGGGCGAAGCTCCGGTGCGCGGGCAGTCATCGAGCTTCGGCGACGGGATGTACAAATCCACCGACGCTGGCAAAACCTGGACGCGCATTGGCCTGGAAAATACGCGCACAATTTCCAAAGTGCTGGTACATCCCCGCAATGAGGATCTGGTTTACGTGGCTGCGCAAGGCTCGCGCTGGGCCCCCACCCAAGACCGCGGCGTCTATCGTTCAACCGATGGCGGCAGGACTTGGCAGAAAATTCTTTTTGTGGCGCCGGACGCGGGTCCCAGCGATCTCGCCATGGATCCCAGCAACCCGCGCATTCTTTACGCGGCGTTTTGGGACCATCAGCGCACGCCCTGGCAGGTTCGTTCCGGCGGCCCTAATTCGGGCATCTGGAAAACTACCGATGGCGGCGACCACTGGACCCGTTTGTCCCAAGGGTTGCCGAAAGAAATGGGCAAAATCGGAATCAGCGTGTCACCCGCCGATCCCGACCGCGTCTACGCGAATATCGAAGCCGAACATGGCGGACTTTTCCGCTCCGACGATGCGGGCAAAACCTGGAAGCGCACCAGCGGCGATCGCGTGATCCGCGCGCGCGCCTGGTATTACACTGTGGTGACGCCTGATCCGAAGAGTGCGGACGTGGTCTATGTGATCAACGCTCCAATCGAGAAATCCATCGACGGAGGAAAGACGTTCACGACGCTGCGCGCGCCCCACGGCGACAACCATGCGTTGTGGATTAATCCCAACAACCCGCTGAATATGGCCAACGCTAACGATGGCGGTGCCGACATCACCTTCGACGGCGGTAAATCCTGGTCCACGCAGATGAACCAGCCGACGGCACAGTTCTATCGCGTGGAGGTGGACGATTTGTTTCCTTACAAGCTCTATGGCGGGCAGCAGGACAACACCACTGTGGTCATCAAGAGCCGCTCGTTTGGGCCGGGAATCGAGGAGCGCGATTGGACGATTCAGGCGGGATGCGAAAGCGCGACGTTTGCGTTTGATCCGAAGAATCCACGCTATACATACGCCACGTGCTATCAGGGCGAGATTGCGGAGTTCGACGCCAAGACAGACACGGAACGAAATGTGGCCGAGTGGCCGGCGCTTGGACTCGCCGAGCCGAGCAATTTGCAGAAATATCGCTTCAACTGGAGTTCGCCGGTTACTAGCTCGCCCTTCGACCATAGCGTTCTCTTTCACGGCGGGAATGTGCTCTTCAAGTCGAGCGATCGCGGCAACACTTGGGCGGTGATCTCGCCCGACCTCACGCGCAATGACAAAGCGCATCAGGGATTGGGCGGCGTGCCATTTACAAACGAAGGCGCGGGCGGCGAGGTGTACAACACGATTTTTTACATCGCGTCTTCACCGCACGATGCGGGAACCATTTGGGTGGGAACCGACGATGGCCTGGTGCAGCTCACGCGCAACGGAGGTAAAACGTGGTCGAACGTCACGCCCAAAGGGCTCGCCGAAGGCCTCGTCAATGAAATCGAAGTTTCGCCGTTCGATGCGGGCACAGCGTATGTGGCCTTCACGCGATTCAAGTGGAATGATAACACCCCCCATATTTTCAAGACTATCGATTATGGAAAGTCCTGGACAGACCTTGCTGGCGGCTTGCCGCAAGACATGCCGGTGCGTGTGGTGCGCGAAGATCCCAAACGCAAGGGCTTGCTTTTCGCGGGAACCGAGAATGCCGCGTGGTTTTCGCTCGATGACGGCGCGCACTGGCAGACCTTGCAACTAAATTTGCCGCGCGTGCCCATCACGGACCTCAAGATTCATGACGGCGACTTGGTTGCCAGCACCGAAGGCCGGGCATTTTGGATTCTCGACGACATCAGCCCGCTCGAAGAGCTGAATAGCCGAGTCGAGAAAGCGGATCTCTATTTGTTCAAGCCGCGCAATACTTATCGCATCGCGGGCGCCGGTTTCTCGATTCCCTCGGGCGCGATGGGTACGAATCCGCCCAATGGCGCAATAATTCGCTACATCGTTGGAACAAAACCTGAAAAATCGCAGGAACTGAAGCTGGAAATTCTGGATGCAAGCGGATCGGTCTTGCGCTCTTATTCGAGCAAAGCCAAACCGCAACCTTCGGGGCAGGAGCCGGTCAGCGAGCGAGGTCAGGGCGCCCCGCCACCACTGCCTGCAAAACAGGGCATGAACCAATACCTGTGGGATCTGCGTTCGGAACCGCCCGTGCGCGTGCCGGGAATCATGACGCAAGGTCCCCCGGAAGGCTATCGAGTGGCTAGTGGGACGTACACCGCGCGTCTGATGCTGAACGGTAAAACAGTGGCGCAGACGTTTGAAGTGTTGAACGATCCGCGAGAACCGCAGAGCGAGGCCGAGCAGAAGGCTCAGGTAGCGATGGCCAAGGCTGCGAACGAGCGCATCAACGAAATCAATCAGACCGCAATCGATCTCCGGAGCGTTCGCGAGCAACTGGATGCCATCAGCGAGCATGCGGAGGGGCGTTCGGACGCAAAAGAGATTGCGCAGGACGCCAAAACCATCATCGACAAGATTGATTCGCTCGAAGAGAAGCTGGTGCAGCCCAAGCAGAAAACTTTCCAGGACGTAATCAATTTCCGCAACGGAATCGCCGCACAATACGGCTATCTGCAAAATGCAGTGGAAGGAGACGGTGGTCCACTTACCACGGGCGAACAGCAGCGCTTCCCCGCTCTCGAAAAGCAATGGGCTGATTTACAAGAGCAGGTGCGCGCCGTGCTTTCTGAGGTTGCTGGTTTCAACGCCAAAATGAAGAGCATGGGAATCGGCGCTATCCTGGTGCCTTCCAAGATGCAGTAAATCGACAAGGTAAACGACCGTCAGCGTCGTTTGCAAAAATTCCGATGAAGCGCTTCGGCCAGAGGAAGATCGTCGAATCGCTCGAGGCGGCTGCGGGATTTCTGAATCCAAATAGCGTCAGCGAGGAATCTAATACCTCGTGGGCGTCTGAGCGCTGTTCACACGTTCCGACTCGGGGTATTCTGTCGGCGTCACCTTTGCTCGCTTGCCGAAAAATCGATGGATTTGAACATTACAACGCGCGCGAACGGAATCGCCACGATCGTCAACGTCTGCTGCGATGTCACTCTATACAACGCTCCTGAGCTTCGCAAGGCGCTTATGGACTTGCTCAAGGTCAAGAAGGCGCAGCGAGTGATCGTGGACATGAACAATGTGAGGTATATCGATAGTGCAGCCGTAGCGTGCCTGGTCGAAGCTTTCAAAGTTGCCCGGGAATCCAAGTTGGGCTTTGCGCTCTTCGGACTGAATAGCGAGGCGAAAGAAGTGCTGGAGTTGACGCGTTTGATCCGCGTATTTGAAGTGTACGCCACGGAAGAAGAAGCGCTCCGTGGTGTACCTCCAGCCTCTTCCTCTTCTTCCGGCGCTGCAGTTTGAGACCCCGAATATGTCCGTTATGGAAACGGTCGGACAGGCTACCATCAATGGACTGGCCTATCTCGGCGACCTGACGATTCTGACGGGCCGCTCGCTCCATGCCATTTTCGTGGCACCGTTTCAAGGCCAGCGGCTGCGCACACAGCGCGCAGTTCATCAGGCCATGGCTGTCGGCGTTGGCGCTGTTCCCATCCTCTCTCTCATTTCATTTTTCATCGGCACGATTATGGCGCTGCAATCCGCCTATGAACTGCGAAAGCTGGGTGCCATGTTCCTGGTCGCCAGAGCAGTCGCGATTTCCGTGACGCGGGAACTCGCGCCGCTCATTACCGCCATTGTCGTAATCGGACGCTCGGGCTCGGCCTTCGCCGCAGAGATCGGCTCGATGAAAGTGAATGAAGAAATCGATGCGCTGGAGACTATGGCCCTTGATCCGATTGAATTTCTCGTTGCCCCAAAGCTCTTGGCCATGGCGGTGATGTTACCCTGCCTGACGATATGGGCTGATTTCATGGGCGTCCTAGGCGGCGCGACTTTCGGCGTGAGCGCGGCGAGTTTCACATTTGGCTCATACATACAGGCGACTCTCAGCTCTTTGGCGCGCCACGACATCGTTACCGGTCTGATTAAGGCGGTAATGTTTGGAGTGGTGATTACAGCGGTTGGCTGTCAGGAAGGCCTTTCGACTGGCCTGGGCGCGGAGCAAGTGGGCCGCTCGACCACCTCCGCAGTGGTCAAATCCATTTTCTTGGTGGTAGCGGTCGATTTGGTTTTCACAATGCTTTTCTATTTCACGACACCGCGATAGCGCGAATCATCTTTGCCATGCGCGACCGGCGGATCGAGGCAAGAGAAAAATGAAAACGAGGCATGCAGATGAAGCCCAGAAACCGGGCAGTGATGGCGCCGCAATAAACGTCCGCAACTTGCGCGTCAACTACGGAGAGCGCGAGATCCTCCATAACATAAGTTTCGACGTGAAGGCCGGCGAGACCATCACCATTCTTGGCGGCTCAGGCTCGGGCAAGACCACCCTCTTGCGCGCCTTGATGGGCCTCGAGAAGGCGGCGGGCGGCGCAATCTGGATTCATGGAAAGGATCTGTGCTGCCTTCCTCCGCCCGAAATGGCCGAGCTTCGTAAAAAGTTTGGCGTTTCGTTTCAGGGCGGCGCGCTGTTCGGTTCCATGACCGTCGGTGAAAATGTCGCGCTGCCGCTTCGCGAGCACACCAAGCTGGATGATTCCACCATCGAAGTCCTGGTGCGGCTTAAGCTCGAAGAGGTGGGGCTTTCCGGCTACGAAAACTACAATCCGGCGCAACTGAGCGGCGGAATGAAAAAACGCGCCGCTGTGGCTCGCGCTCTCACCATGGACCCGGAGATCCTGTTTTTCGATGAACCCTCCGCCGGCCTGGACCCCATCATTGCGGCGGGCATCGACGATTTGATTCTGAAATTGAAGCGCGCCTTCAAAATGACTATCGTCGTAGTCACTCATGAGTTGGCCAGCGCCTTCCTGATCGCCGACCGCATGATGCTCATCGACAAGGGTGAACTCATCGCCATCGGCGCCCCGGAAGAAATGAAGGCCAATCAGCATCCGCGCGTGCGCCAGTTTTTCGACCGCGTTCCGGATCCGGAGATTTCCGTAGACGACGACTTCCTCGACCGCTTGACTCGCAATTTGCGCCTGTAGCCTGCGGCGCCCAGCAAAGTGAAGCAGTCGCCCGCAATAATCCTCCGTGCGGAGCGTGCTATACTTCGCGATTTCCGGCTGTTGTCTCAGCCGTTCTTTTTGGGGATATTGAGGATGCCGTTGCAAGCGAAACGCGAACGCGCGTTGGTCGGCCTATTTGTCCTGGTCGCAGTGGCGCTCCTTGTGGCAACCTTGTTCTCGCTGAGCGGCATTCTCGGACGGAATGAACCAATCTACCACGCTTACTTCAAGAACGCTGGCGGCCTCGCACCAGGCTCCGAGGTGCGTTATGCCGGCGGACCTCCCGTTGGCCGTGTTGTATCCGTCCGCAGCGACCCGCAAAATCCCACGCGCATGGAAGTCAAGTTTCGTGTCGGTGACGACGTTCCGGTAAAGACGGACAGCAAGGCGGAGATTGCGAGCCTCAGCCCGCTCGGCGATAACTTTCTCGGCATCGTTCCGGGAAGCGTGACTGCTCCGCGCGCTCCTTCCGGCGCGGTTTTGGCGGCGATGAATTACACGAGTTTCAACGACCTGACCGCAAAAATTAGCGATCTCACTCCGCAGGCCACAGACCTGATCCAGAATCTCAACGCGCGCGTCGCCGAATTGCACCAGACCATCCTGCGCGTCGATGACCTGCTCAATGCGCATAATCGCTCGAACATTACCGCGAGCCTCGCCAATGTTCGTGGCATGCTCGCTGAAGACCGCCCGGCGCTCCATTCCACTCTGAATAATCTGAATAGCAGCAGCGCAAAAATTGCGCCGCTTCTGGACGATTTCAAGAAAACGGCAAATCAGGCCAATGCCGCGCTCTCGCATCTCGATGCCACGGTGCTGGAGAATCGTCCCGATCTGCGCCAGGCGCTGATTCAGATGCGCGCCGCTCTCACCTCCGCTTCCGCGCTCACCGATCAGCTCAATAGTATTGTGAACACCAACTCCGACAACCTCGACGAAGTTATCGGCAACTTGCGAGATATAACCGACAACCTCAAGGCATTTACTGAGACGATTAAGACCCGGCCCTCTTCGCTGATTCGTTCCTCGTTGCCGCCGGAGCATCAGCCAGGCCAGTTGCCCAAGCGTCCCCAATGAAAATCAATATGCGAGCTGCAAGGAAAAACATAGTCGGCGTTCTCCTCACTTGGCTGCTTTTTGCGGGAGTTCTGCTCACCGCGAATTGCGGCGCCACGCGGCCGATAAAATATTACACGCTGAATTCCGCGCCCGCGCCTTCTATCGCGGTCAAAAATAATGCGCCGCTACCGGTCACGATTCTCGTCGGACGTATTGCCGCTTCGCCCCTCTATATCGAACACCCGATTGTCTACACTGCCGGCGGCGTCGAACTCGGGACGTACGAATACCATCGCTGGGCCGAAATCCCCACGGAAATGCTGGAGAACATGCTCACGCAAACGCTGCGTTCCAAAGGAAAATTTCGTTCCGTGGGACGACTTGGCAGCGGCGCGAGGGGCGACTACATTCTGCGTGGGCATTTATACTCGCTCGAAGAAGTCGATTCGCCTTCCCTCGCGGCGCGGTTTTCTATCGAGCTCGAATTGTTTCAGCCGAAAACGGGAACGATCGCTTGGAGCCAATCGTATAGCCATGATGAACCTGTGAGCCAGAAGACCGTCGTGGCAGTTGTCGAAGCGCTGCGCCAAAACGTACTCACAGGATTAGACCAGCTCAGCGCCAGCCTCGCCTCCTACCTTTCCAGCGTTTCTTCGCATTGACGCCCAATTGCAAGCGGCCGGTTTGATTTTCGGTCGGCTCCTACCTTTGCAGGCGAAAGCCCTTGTTGCGCCAGGTAGCAGCATCAGAGCTTTCGGATGTTCCGGCACGCCGCGCCGTGAACTTTGTGGACCGCGCACAATTCGTCATCGCCACGACGGCGAATCGTGCCAAAGAATGAATGGGGCCTCTAACGGCACGGAAACATGGTTATGAAACGGAATTATGCGCGGCGTGTAGTCGCGTGCCGGACGATTGGCAGGAATTCGGGCTGTGTACGTAAAGCCATTTGTGGAACCAACGAGGCGTTCGCCGCGCTCCATGACGTGACCGACACAAGCAGCGCCGTTTTGCCCTTCGGCATAAAGCTCGACTCGAGCGGCTTCCGGATCGAGGTCATCGAAAAACATCTGCACCTCAAAAAAATATTGCTGACTCCGTTTTTCGACCGTCGCCGAGCCAAACCGCAGCCTTGCCCAATGCTGCGCAATTTCATTTTGCCAGCGAACCAAATCACCTCCCAGCGAGCCTCCATTCGCAGAGCGCGCGCGAAACGCTGCCGCTGCGGGTTTGTAATACTGCTCGGTATACTGGCGCACCACACGATTGGTTGAGAAAGCGGGAGTCAGCCGAGCCATGCTTTCACGCATCCGGCTGATCCATGCGCGCGGAATGCCCTGCGCATCACGCGCATAAAATTGCGGAACGATCTCCTCTTCGAGCAGCTTATAGAGAGCCTCGGCCTCGGCGGCATCCCAGGCGGGATCGTCGCCATGTTCACGGCCGTCTCCAATGGCCCAGCCCACTTCCGGCGAATACGCTTCCGCCCACCAGCCATCAAGCTCCGAAAGGTTGAGGCCGCCGTTCACCAGCACTTTCATGCCACTCGTTCCGCTGGCTTCCCAGGGGCGGCGCGGCGTGTTTACCCACACATCGACACCTTGAACCAAGTGCTCGGCCATGTGCACGTCGTAATCGCTCAGGAAAACAACTCGCGATTGCGCCTCGGGCCGGTGAGAGAACTGCACCCACTGCCGGATCATGTTTTGCCCTTGCAGGTCCTGGGGATGCGCTTTCCCGGCGAGAACCAGTTGGACGGGGCGCTCGCGGTTTTCGAGGATGCTCAAGAGCCGCTGTGGATCATGCAAGAGGAGGTTCGGACGCTTGTACGCAGCAAAGCGGCGAGCGAATCCCACGGTGAGAGTGCTGGCGTCGAGCACCTGCGCGGCTTGAACGATTTCCTCGCGAGAAGCCCCCTGTCTTGCGAACTGCTGAGGATTCGCTATTCGCACATATTCAACAAGCGATTTGCGGCCGTCGAAGCGGAGTTGCCAAAGATCGGAGTCCGGGACGCAGCGAAAATCTCCTTCGAGAGTTTCCATCGTGCCGCGCCAGCGCTCCTTGCCGCACGCCGCTTCCCATACGCGATCCGCTTCGGCGGAGTCCCACGTGGGCATGTGCACTCCATTTGTTACATGAGAAATGGGCACTTCCATTTCGGGCCATCTTGGAAACAAGGGTTGAAAGAGGCGGCGGCTAACTTGGCCATGCAATTTACTTACCCCGTTAATGGCGCCGCTGCCGCGAATTGCCAGGTAAGCCATGTTAAAAGGCTCGGCGGAATTGTTTGCATCCTGGCGTCCGAGTGCGAGCAACTTTTCGACGGAGATCGAAAGCTGTTCCTCGGAATATTTCCTGAAATACTTTTCCATCAGCCCTGGTGCGAAGCGGTCAAAGCCCGCTTCGACCGGCGTGTGCGTGGTGAAGACATTCCCGGCTCGCGTTATTGCCAGCGCCACGTCGAAAGGCTGCTTGTTCTCTTCCATGTACGAGCGAGCGCGCTCAAGCACCGCAAATGCCGCATGACCTTCATTGAGGTGGCAGACCTCCAGTTGTAATCCAAGGATTTTCAGAAGCCGCCAGCCGCCGATGCCGAGGACTTGCTCCTGCTTCAGGCGCAACTCGGAATCGCCGCCGTAGAGTTCACTCGTAATTCCGCGGTGTGCTGGAATGTTGGAGAGATCGTTTGTGTCCAGCAGGTACAGTTTCGTGCGGCCCACTTGCACCTGCCAGGCGCGAATCCACAGTTCGGCGCCGGGAAACTCGATGCAGAACCGCAACCATTCGCCATTGGGCTTACGCAGTGGCGTGATGGGCAATTGCCCCGGGTCATTAAATGGATATAACGCTTGTTGCCGCCCTTGGGCGTCGATTTCTTGTCGAAAGTATCCTTGTTGGTAGAGCAAACCAATGCCTGCAACAGGCACGCTGAGGTTGCTGGCCGTTTTGAGCTGGTCGCCAGCCACGTTTCCGAGGCCCCCCGAATAAATTGGTAACGCCTCGCTCAACATGAATTCCATCGAGAAATATGCGACTCCAGTCAGAGGTGAATTCGGATGAGCTTTCTGAAACCAACCGGAGGATTGTTCGACCGTACGTTTCTCTCGATGGACACTAGCCAAAAGCTGCTGGAACTCCGGGTCGGTTGCAACATGACGCAATCTCTCAGTGGAGACGGTTTGCAAGACCGCCCACGGATTGTGAGTTTTCTCCCAGAGTTCAGGCTGAAGTTGCTCCCAAAGCCGGTCTGCGGAATGATTGAATGACCAGCGCAAGTCCAGGGCCATTTCGGTAAGGGCATCGGAAATCGCCGGCTTAGAAGACTCATGCGCGTGGCTTGTCATAATTCACTATGAGCATATAACGTCCGTCGGCGAAAAGTTTCACGGACTACTTCCTTGCGAAATTGATTTCATCAACCGAATGCCGCCGGCGTCTCTGCCAAAAGTACGCCATCAGTCCGCCATTTTGCGGTTCGAACACTTCATAAGCCGCGAGCTTGACGCGATCATTGAAGAGGAACCAGGCCAGCGCATATCCCCAGACAAGAATGGCCCAGCGCCATCCAATCGGCGCCATGAATACACCGTACACGGCGATCAAAGTGGCCACCGCTTGCGTACCGGCAACCGCCCAAAAAAGCACCGCCGCCGGCCGAATCGACCAGAACGGCTTTCGCGTTCGCGTGACGAAGATAGTCAGATGCCCCGCCACGGATAGTTTCAGATACATGAGCGATTGAATCGTCTCACGGTCGAGATGGAACACACGCTCCGCCAAATAGAAAAGCCCGAATGAAGCGAGGACGCCGGCAATCCCCAGTGTGGTAGAAACGCCAAGCACGACAGGCATATTCCACGATTCCGGAGCATTCGAGTAATGCACGCGATCGTAGGCGATCGATAGGATCGCGCCGTCGTTCAGGATAGCCAGCAGCACGATCATCACTGCGGTAACCGGATAGAAGTTGAAAACTAAAATCGAGAGAGTCATGAACAGCAGCACGCGAATTGTTTCCGAGATGCGATAAATGGCGTAACTGTTCATGCGCTGAAACATTTTGCGGCTTTCTTTGATGGCATCGACAATTACGGAGAGCCCCGGATTCAGCAGGGCAATAGCCGCTGCGGCTCGCGCCGCGTCAGTCGCGCCCGAAACGGCGATTCCGGCGTCTGCTTGCTTTAACGCTGGAGCGTCGTTGACGCCGTCGCCGGTCATTCCCACAATATGCTTTTGGCTTTGCAGGGCTTGAACGATGTGGAATTTGTGCTCTGGAAAAACCTGCGCGAAGCCGTCGGCTTGTTCAATCGCGGCGGCCAACTGGCCACTCTCGTAATGTTTCGCTTGCCCAAGGAGCGAGGCATCCAAGATGTTCGGCCCCAGCCCCAACTGCCGCGCCATTTCCTTGGCGATGGCCATCTGGTCGCCCGTGACCATCTTCACCTTAAGGCCCATCTGCGCGGCGGCCGCAATGATGGCTTTGGAATCCTCGCGTGGCGGGTCAAACAGCGGCAGAACGCCGAGGAAATGCCACTGGCCCGTGGCGTCGGTTCGCGCCACTCCGAGAGAACGAAAACCGCGACTGGCAAATTCGGTCACCGCGTTGTCGACGGCACCGTGAATCTGGTTCGCATCGGATCCCAGCGCCAGAACAACTTGCACCGCGCCCTTGCTTACACGGTACTGAGTCTTGTCCGCCGCAAGGACAACGGCCTCCGTGCGCTTGTGGACCGGATCAAACGGTTGAAAGTGGACGATTTGGTATTTTTCTAATTCGTGGCGGTCTTTCAGTCCCCCCAACACGGCGAGATCAATGGCATCCTCGCTTTCCGCACGCGACGCCAGCGCGGCGGCAAGCACAATTTCCGAGCGCGTCACGCCGCCCACGCAGAAGGGCTCTCCCAGCGTCAATTTGTTCTGCGTCAGTGTGCCGGTCTTATCCGAACACAGCACATCAATGCCGGCCAGCTCCTCCATCGCAGCCAGTCGGGTGACGATGGCTTGCTTTTCCGCCAATTTCCGCGCGCCCACAGCCATGGTTACCGAAAGAACCGCCGGCATCGCTACGGGAACCGCGGCAACCGTTAAAACCAGCGCGAATTGCAGCGTGGTAAGCATTTTGTCGCCGCGGAACAACGCCACGACTAGGATCAAGAGGACCAGACCTAGCGCGATGAAAATCAGGAAGTCGCCGATCTTTAGCACCGCCCGCTGAAAGTGGCTCACGGTGTGCGCGGTTTCGACCAGCCGCGCTGTCTTCCCGAAGTAGGTGTTGGCTCCCGTGCCGCTGACGAGCGCCTCGATCTCGCCTTGCTTCACAATCGAGCCGGAATATACCGTGTCGCCACATTTGCGCTCCACCGGCAGAGATTCGCCGGTCAGCGCCGATTGGTCCACTTCAATGGGGTCGCCGGCCAACAGCTTGGCGTCCCCAGGAACAATTTCCCCGATGGCGATGTGCATCAAATCTCCCGGTACCAGTTCGCGCGCGGGTATCGTTTTCCACGCGCCGTCGCGTCTTACGCGCGCGTGTAATGCCAGCTTGGCCTTGAGCGCCGCGACCGCATTTCCCGCCTGATATTCTTCCCAAAAGCCCACACTGGCGTTCATCAGCAATAGCGCGAGGATGATGCCGAAGTTTTCCCAATGACGCACCACCCCTGAAAGAATCGCGGCCACTTCGATCATCCACGGAATGGGTCCCCAGAAATATGAGAGAAATCTCAGAACCGGATTTGTTTTTTCCTCGGGCAGTTCGTTGTAGTCATATTTCGTCAGCCGCGCCTGCGCTTCGGAACTGCTTAGCCCTTGCGAAGAGTCTTGTGGTCGAGATTCGGCCAGCCGCTGCGAGGTCGCGCGCGCGCCCTTTGCGGGGGCCGGCGCTACAGCGGGTTCGGGGTGAACAGCCATCTCAGTAGAAACAATTGTTGACGCCGGTGCACATATGCAGATGTGACGGGCATCACGCAATTCTGTGACTCCTCGCACGTAGCATCTTCCCGCGCCGAATAGTCAAGACTCAGGGGCAGTCACCGTGAGCCGCCTCACCGCATTAGTTGTGGCTGCGCAAGCGCGAAATCAGCGCTCTTGCGTCGCATCTGTCTCGTTCAGGCATATGATGCAAGCAAGCGTGCGCAGCGCCGTGCTCACTGCCGATCCATTTGCATGGGTGTGTGAGAGCAACTGGATCGAAGGCAATCGAGAAGATGTGGCAAGGTATGAGGCCTTGCGGGGGGACATCGAAATATCGAAAGTGGGTGGTGGGTCAGTTTGAATTTTCTTGACCGTGACACAAGGAGTCAAAATTCAAACTGAACCACTACCCGAAAGTGCAACCAATTGATTCCAACGCACGTCTGAGGTTACGATTGAGCGTTCGTGGCTTGTATCCGATAACTGGCCTTGATGAAAACAGCTAAGGCGAAGAAGATACGACTCGCGTTGTTTGCAATCTCCTTGGCGCTTTTGCTGCTGGTCGCCGCGACTGGCGGGAGCGTCTGGCACCATCACGCCAATCCAGCCTCTGAGTCCACCTGTGCGTTTTGCCACTTAGCGCACCAGGCGGCACAGCAAGCTATCGTAGTTCAATGCTCTCCAACAATGGCTGTTGTCGGAGGGAGCGTTGTCTTCGCTGAGCCGTCTCTTGTGTTCCTCTTTGTGGATTCTGGTCTCTCGACACGCGCGCCTCCTTCGCTGTAATTTCCGGCCTATTCTTCGGGCGCTGGTGCGCCTACCCCGTACTTCATTCGAGGAAAAGAAAATGCTCTATCGCGTATTGCGTTTCTTGGCTGTATTTGTGGCTTTTCCAGCGCTAGCGGCGCTGACCTTTGGGCAAGCGCTGCAATCGCCGGTTCGGATTTCGCTGGACCAGGCGATCCAACTAGCTCTCGCGCACAATCACGCTTTGCTCGCCGCGCGAACCACCATTACTCAAAGCAAAGATGCAGAGATCACCGCGAATTTACGGCCAAATCCCGTTTTCGGGACGGACGTCGTGGGACTGCCGCAGGAACCTAACGACTTCACGGCGACCAATATCGATCAGGCCGAATTTGATATTGGCGTCGGCTATCTGTTTGAACGCGGGAAAAAGAGGCAGCACCGCTTGCGCGCGGCGCAGGACGCCACTGCCGTCACAACTTCAACAGTGGCCGACAACGAGCGCACCTTGACCTCCAATGTCGCCACCGCATTCATCAATGTGCTTTTCGCTGAATCTACTCTGGATTTCGCGAAGCAAGATCTTGCGAGTTTTCAGAACACCATCAACATCAGTCAGGCTCAGTACAAGGCGGGAGCGATCAGCGAAGGCGACTTTCTGAAAATCAAGCTGCAGCTTTTGCAATTTCAAACCGACGTCACGGCTGCGGATCTCGCCAAGCAGCAGTCGTTGGTGGCTCTGCGGCAACTGCTCGGTTTCGAGTCCGTACCTGAAAATTACGACGTCGCAGGGACCCTTGAGTATCGAAAAATGCCTTATGGGTTGGAGGATTTGCAGGCAATGGCCATCAAAGACCGGCCTGATCTGCGCGCGGCCGAACAAGGTGTCACCGCGGCGCGGAGCCAATACTTGCTAGCCAAAGCCGATGGCAAAGTTGATGTCAATGGCACTCTGAATGAGACGCATATTACGGGCTACAATTCCACCTCCGTCATCGTCAGCATGCCTTTGCCGATATTTGACCGCAATCAGGGCGAAATCGCTCGAACGAATGCGGCCATTTCTCAGGCACAAGAGTTACAACAAGAAGCGAGCGAACAGGTGATGAGCGACGTGCAATCGGCGTTCGAATCCATGCACACCGATGAACAAACTCTGCAGATTTATCAGTCCGGCTATCTGGACCAGGCCAGGCAATCGGTTGACATCAGTCAGTATGCCTACAAGCGCGGCGCGGCAAGCCTGCTCGATTTTCTCGATGCGGAGCGCAGCTATCGCTCCATCCAACTTGCATATCGCCAGCAACTAGCGACTTACATGCTCGCGCTGGAACAACTGCGCGAAGCCGTTGGCACGAGGACTCTGCCATGAACTCAAAGACGCTCACGAAGAAAATATTGATTTCAATTTCAACGGTCGCCACTGGAGTCGCGGCGGCACTGATCATTGCGGGATGCGGCTCGAACGGACGCGAGTCGGCGGAAAAGATGACTTCCTACGCCTCAGCCGCCGCGGGTGGACAACCGGAACTATTCAGCGTGCCGCAGGATCAGATGTCGCACATTCAAATTGTGACCATAGCGCCTCACCGGCTCACGCGCACGCTTCGCCTCAGCGGGCAGGTTGTCTACAATGGCTTCAAGACCACTCCGGTGATTTCCGCCGTTGGAGGGCCGGTCTCGCGCGTCCTTGCTTTTCCGGGCCAGCATGTGAATGTCGGCCAGCCGCTGCTGGAAGTCAGCAGCCCGGATTTCTCGTTGCTCCGCGCCAACTATTTGAAAGCCGAAGACTCCTATACAGTTGCTAGCAAGAATTATCAGCGCGCGCAGGACCTGTTTGCTCATCACGCGATCGCGGAAGCTGACTTGTTGCAGGCTGAGTCTGCGAAGAATCAGGCGCAGGCGGACTTGACCGCATCGGAGCAATCTTTGCGCATTCTGGGCATCACCCAATTCAGCAAAGTCGCGGACGCTTCTCCTGCGGCGGAAATTCCGGTCCTGGCTCCCATTTCTGGCGAGGTCGTAGACCGCGAATGTTCTCCTGGTCAGTTGCTGCAAGCAGGCGCGACCCAGTGCTTCACCATCTCGGACATGAGCACCGTTTGGGTGCTCGTCAACGTGTACCAGAACCAGTTTTCCTACGTGCATCGCGGCGAGGAAGTGACCGTGCAAACCGACGCCTATCCGACCCTCTTCCATGGAAGAATTTCCTATCTGGCGCCTTCCTTGGATCCTAACACGCGGACCCTGCAGGCGCGCATCGTCACAGATAATCCCGGCGACAAATTGAAAAACCAGATGTATGTCACGGCCACCGTTGTAGCTGGGACCATTCCCAATGCCATCACCGTTCCGGCCGCGTCGGTGTTGCGTAATACGGAAAATCAGCCGTTTGTCTACGTGGAGAGCGGTGCCCGCGGCGGCGCGGTGCAATTTGCCCGCCGCATGGTGCAAATCGGGGAAACGCAGGGCAGCCAGATTGAGATTCTGAGCGGACTGTCGCCGGGCGATAAAGTCGTTGCGGACGGCAGCCTATTCCTACAATTCCAAAATTCTCTGCAACAGTGAGCGGATAACACAAGATGATTCATCGCATTGTTCAATTCGCGCTCCGCCAGCGATTTTTGATTCTGCTGCTCGTTGCCGCACTGGCCATCGGCGGCGCCATTTCCTTTCAGCGGATGCCGGTGGACGCTTATCCCGACCTCTCGCCTCCGATGGTGGAATTGATTACGCAGTGGCCCGGCCACGCCGCCGAGGAAGTCGAGCGGCTCATCACCATTCCTCTCGAAATCGAAATGAATGGCGTGCCGCACATGCGCGTAATGCGCTCGATTTCGCTCTACGGCCTTTCCGACGTGATTATGACCTTCGAGGACGGCACGGACAATTATTTCGCGCGTCAAGTAGTCTTCGAGCGCATCGCGGACGCCACCTTGCCTGTCGGCGTGGTTCCTTCCATGGCGCCCCTCTCCAGCCCCAGCGACCTGGTTTATCGCTACGTCATTGAGAGTCCCGACCGCAGCCCCCAGGAACTGAAAACTTATGAAGACTGGGTCATCGAACGCGCATACAAATCCGTTCCCGGCGTGGCTGATGATTCCGGCTTCGGGGGAACGGTGATGCAGTATCAGGTGCTTCTCGACCCCGCCAAACTGTATGGCTACCACCTCTCCATTCCCACGGTTCTTCAACAGCTTGCCAACAACAATGCCAACGCGGGCGGCGGATTTTATTCTCAGGGAGGGCAGTTCTATTACGTTCGCGGCATCGGTTTGATCCGCGATCTCAAAGACATTGGTGACATTGTCGTCGGCAGCCAGAATGGCGTGCCCGTGCGCATTCGCGACATCGGCCAGTTGACCATGGGCCATGCTCCGCGCCTCGGCGAATTCGGGTTCATGAAAAATAATGACGCCGTCGAAGGCGTCATTTTGATGCGCACCGGCGAGCAGACGCAAACGGTACTGAAGGCCGTCGAAGCCAAGACCCGCGATTTAAATCAGCATGTTCTGCCGCCGGATATTCGCATTCATCCCTTCTACGACCGCAGCGACCTCGTCAAGCTGACCATAGATACTGTCGAGAACAATCTTCTTCGCGGAATGCTGTTGGTGTTTATCGTTTTGATTTTCTTTCTGGTTAGCACTCGTGCCGCGGTTATTGTGGCGCTCACCATTCCGCTGGCGCTGCTGTTTTCCTTTATTTGTTTACATGCCAAAGGCGTTGACGCAAATCTTCTCTCCATTGGCGCCATCGATTTCGGCATCATCATCGATGGCACGCTCGTGATGGTGGAAAACATCTATCGCGAGCTCGGTTTGCGCGCCGGTCAAGACTACAAGCTCAACGATGTGATTCTTGCCGCCGCCGCCGACGTGGACCGCCCTGTTTTCTATTCCATCGCTGTTATCATCGCGGGATACATCCCCATTTACGCTCTCAGCGGGCCCTCCGGCAAACTGTTTCATCCCATGGCCGATACGATGGCGTTTGCCCTGCTGGGTGCGCTGCTTCTCACACTTACGTTCGTTCCCGTTCTGTGCTCCTACTGGCTGAAAAATGTGCGCGAGCGCGCCAATAAGGTCTTCGAACGTCTCAAGAATTTCTATGCTGGCCGCCTCGACTGGTGCTTGGATCATCCGGCGCCGACGCTCGTCAGTGCGGTCATCATTTTCGGTGCGACTCTTCTGCTCATTCCCCACATTGGGGGCGAATTTATGCCGCATCTTGATGAAGGCGCCCTGTGGGTCCGCGCCACCATGCCCTACACAATTTCGTTCGATGAAGCCAGCAAGTTCTCACCCCAGGTACGCACTATTTTGATGTCCTACCCCATGGTCACCCAAGTCGGTTCCGAGCTCGGCCGCCCCGATGATGGCACCGATCCAACGGGATTCTTCAATGATGAATTCTACGTGGGGTTGAAGCCCTACAACGACAAGGCCTGGCGCGAGACCAGTATCCGTAACAAGGAAGAATTGACCGCGGATTTGCAACGCAGACTAAGCGTCTTCCCGGGCGTGATTTTCAATTACACGCAGCCCGCCGAGGACGCCGTTGATGAAGCGCTCACTGGATTAAAAAGTTCGCTTGCGGTAAAGGTTTACGGCCCTGATTTGAACGTTCTTCAGGACAAGGCCATCCAAATCAAACGCGTCCTCGAACATGTCCCGGGCTTCACCGAGCTCACCGTGGTCCGCGAGCTCGGGCAGCCAAGTCTGTTGATTGACGTCGACCGCGACAAGATCGCTCGTTATGGCATTAACGTCGCAGACGTGGAAACCGTTATTCAGGCTGCTGTCGGAGGGCAGGCGGCCACACAAGTGATTCAAGGCGAAAAGCTATTTGACCTGGTCGTGCGCATGGAGCCGCAATTCCGCTCCAGCTCTTCTCAAATCGGCAACCTCCTCGTTGGCACGCCTTCTGGGCAGTTGATTCCCCTGAGTCAGCTTGCTGATATTCACGAAAGTTCCGGCGCGTCGTTCATCTATCGCGAAAATAACTCGCGCTACATCGGAGTGCAGTACAGCATTGAAGGGCGCGACCTCGAAAGCGCGGTGCTCGCAGGGCAAAAAGCCGTCGCCGCCGCCGTGCAATTTCCTCCTGGATATCAAGTCACATGGGGAGGCGAATATAGCGAGTTGGTCGCCGCAGAAAAGCAGTTGGATTTGGTTGGTCCGCTCGCGCTGCTGCTGATCTTCTTTATTCTCTTCGCGCTCTACGGAAATTTTAAGTTTCCCATTGGTATCGCCTTCGGCGTGGTCATTACCGAGCCAGTTGGTGCACTCATCGCATTGAAACTGACGCACACACCGTTCAGCGTTTCCTCCGTGCTTGGATTGTTGGCGTTGATGGGCGTCTCGGTTGAAACGGCGGTCATTTTATATTCGTTCATCAACAAGCTCCGGCTCAACGGCGAAGATATCCGCACCGCGACACGGGAAGCCGCCCTGCTCCGGCTGCGGCCCATTATGATGACGGCGCTCGTGGCATGCCTGGGCTTGTTGCCGGCGGCGCTCTCGCATGGCATCGGCTCGGACACGCAGCGCCCGTTCGCCATCGTCATCGTTGCCGGCCTCATTTCTCGCCTCTGCCTCGCCGTCTTCATCGACCCCGTGATTTACCGTGCTGTGGCCCGCGACGGCGATGTGCTACAGGTCTAGCTGACGCGGAAAGCCGTGTTACGTCTGCCGGCGCTCGCGCGAACGAAGTGAAAAATCAATCGTTAGTGGTCGGGGCGCACGGATTTGAACCGTGGACCTCCTGCGCCCAAGGCAGGCGCGCTACCAGGCTGCGCTACGCCCCGACACGAAATGCGTAATTCATTCTAAAGCAGTTTCCAGCTCTATTGCTAATCGTAGCCCCATTTTTTGGCTGCACCGCGCGGCTGATGAGTCCACCGGCCGCTGTTTTGAGCGCCAATTCAGCGACGCTTTATGAAGTCGCCGGTGTGCAGTTCGGCGAGCGCCTGGCGCAGCTCCTCCTGAGTGTTCATCACGATCGGGCCATACCAGGCCACCGGCTCCTCAATCGGCTTGCCTGATACCAGCAGGAAGCGAATGCCTTCGTCGCTGGCCTGAACCGCAATCTCGTCGCCGCGGTCGAAGAGCACCAGCGA
>DASYYQ010000105.1:0-23777 GCA_035933545.1 Candidatus Acidiferrales bacterium
CAATCCCGCACCGCCCAATCAGCACGGTCAGCATCTCAATCAGCTCCGCGTCAATCGCCGGCGCGTCCGACGTCCCCAGCACCTCCGCCCCAATCTGATAGAACTGCCGGTATCTCCCCTTCTGCGGCCTCTCCCGCCGGAACATCGGCCCTACGTAGTAAAGCTTCACGTCCCCCGGCAGCGTATGCATCCCGTGCTCGATGTACGCCCGACACACGCTCGCCGTCGCCTCCGGCCGAAGCGTCACCAACTCGCCTATCTGCAAGGCGCCAGCTGCCGCTTGGATGCGCTTTACGATGTCGCTCGCGTACTGCTTATGCACCGTCCTCAGCTCTTCCGCTTGCTCCATTATCTCGGTTGATATCCTCGCATTAAAGCTGTCGCGCGGGATTTGCCCGTGATCCAACGCGTCTTTCAGGCTTTCAACAAAACGAAGGATAATGGGCCTGAAAACTTCGAACTGGTCAAAATCCCACGTCCAATTGACAACCATATCCCGCCGATTAAGAAGTTCGTCCGATTCATAGACTTCAAATGAAAACATCTCCTTGCTCACGACATCTGTTGTTAGACCGATCGATCGGGCAAAGAGACCAGTTTCCTCAACGATCGGCGTCCTTATCTCCGCGAAGTTGTACCCCTCCATCACTCCCCGCGCCGTCGCCTCAAACCAATTCCACAGCGCCGAATCCGGCGGCAAAATATCCCGCGTCCCTTTGATTGCTCTGAATTTCCGCCGCTCTGTCTCGGCTTTCGGTGCTTCGCTCACTTCTGTGCCTCTTCAGCGTGAATGTTCTTGTATTCGACGTAACGCTGCGCGTAATCATTGATCGACTTCTGATCCTCATCCGTCAACGCTCGCTTCACCTTCCCCGGATGGCCCATCACCAAACTGCCCGGCGGCACAATCATTCCTTCCGTCACCAGCGTGCCTGCCGCGACAATCGAACCTGTGCCGATGCGCGCGCCGTTCAAAATAATCGCGCCCATGCCAATCAAACACCGCGATTCAATCGTGCAGCCGTGCAAAATCACGCCATGGCCGATGGTCACATTGTCGCCCAAAACGAGCGGATGCTCGTCGCGCATCACGTGCAGCACCGAGCCGTCCTGAATATTAGTCCGCGCGCCGATGCGCACATAATGCACGTCGCCGCGAATCACCACGCCCGGCCACACGCTCGACTCTTCGCCAATCTGAACGTCGCCAATGACCGTCGCCGCCGCATCCACATACGCCGACGCGGCCACCTGCGGCACCTTCCCGCGGTACGCCCGTATCAAGTTGTTCTCCTGCTGGAATTTCGCACCGTTTTCAACTGACCAGCGAAAGTAACACACGCATCCAGCCCTTACAAGTCAGCTGCGTCGTCGAGAAGTTCAGTCGGTCCGACTGTACCTTGCAGTATCCGTTCCAGTTGCGGTACCCTCACTTCGAGCATTCCATAAACCATGTCTAACGGCCTTTTTATTCAGTCTTATCCTGCGCCCGGTGTTGAAATCGTACCCGCAAGCTATACCGTGGGAAAGGGCGGCTACGTCCTAATTGCCACGATCACCGTCCTCATGGTCCTGATGGTCGGACCTAGAAACCTGGAAGAATCGCGTTGGCTGCCGCTTGGATTGCTTATCTATTTCGTGACCGTTTCGCTGGCTTTGATCTTTTTTCGTAGTTTCAAGCTCGACGTTCGAACAGACGGAATTTCGTACTCCAATTCATTTCGCGGGGAGCGGTTCGTAGCTTTCGCGGAGATGTCCACTGTCACGCTATTCACAAACCGATGGGTTGCCTATCAAGCAGCACATGGCCTGAACTTCCGAATGCCCGGCACCATTGTCATTACGCCGAAACCCGATACCGGAAAGCCCGTCCTCAAAATTCCATTGTGGCTGTTTTCCGATCCTGCCGAATCGCAAGTAACACATTTGCTCAGGCCTGAGGAGTGGGACACTGACTCATAACGAGGGCAAAAACTACCGACAGCTAAACCCATCCCAGCCCGCCAAGTTCTTCCTAACTCTTCTAGCCTGCGCGCTTCTCGCGCTTGTCGCCGGGTGCGGGCCGGACAAGTCCAAAATGTCCGACGCGCAGCTGGGACTGAATGCGGAGCAGGCTGCGGGGCGGCAAATCTACGAGCAGCGGTGCGCGTCGTGCCACTACGCGTATTCTTCGCGCGGGTCCAAGGGGCCAAGCCTGGAGGGGATGTTCAAACGGAAGTATCTGCCGAGCGGGCTGCCCGCGAATGACCGCTTCGTCAGCCAGACCATCGTCAACGGACGCGGCATGATGCCTGCCGTCGCCTACGGCCTCACGGACGAGCAGCTCCGCGCCCTCCTCGCCTATCTCCACACGCTCTAGCTCTTGCCAGAGAGGGCCGGGCACGAATCAGCAAAACGACCATTCATTCATCTCATTCATTATGAAGCGGGAAATTCGCACATCAGGCAGGAAAGGCACACAAAGCGAGATTACAGTAAGCGAGCATGCCATATCGCGCTTTCTTCTGCAAGTCTTTTCTGTTGAACGAAAAGTAGTCCAAGGTGGTTGTGGTATCAAGATGCCGATTTTACAGGATCTGAATGTTAGGAGACGCGGCGGCAGCGCGCTCCTGTTCCACCAGACGCGACGCCAGCGCGCGCGCTACGGCGAAGACGCTCTTTGCGCCGGCAGAATCTTCGCCCTGCGCGGCCACGGGCTTTCCGGTATCGCCGCCGATGCGGATTTGCGGATCGATTTCGATTTCGCCGAGCAGCGGGACGCCGAACGTTTTGGCCATGCCCGCGCCTTCGCCGTGGCCGAAAACGTCAATGCGGCCTTCGCAATGCGGGCAGGAAAAATAGCTCATATTCTCGACGATGCCGAGGATTTCGACGTTCACCTGGCGGAACATTTCGATGGCTTTGCGCACGTCAGCGAGGGCGACGATGGAAGGCGTGGTGACCACGACCGCGCCGGAAAGAATCACGGATTGCACGAGCGAAAGCTGGACGTCGCCAGTGCCCGGAGGCAAATCAATGATGAGATAGTCGAGTTCGCCCCATTGCACGCTGCGCAGGAATTGCTGCATGACGCCGTGAAGCATTGGCCCGCGCCAAATCAGCGGACGATCGCCGGGATTCAGCAGGCCCATGGAAATCATTTTCACGCCGTAAGCTTGCACGGGGATGATGACGTTCTCCGCGATGGCTTGCGGCTGCGCGGTGGTACCGAGCATCAGCGGGACGTTGGGGCCGTAAACATCGGCGTCGAGCAGGCCGACCTTTGCGCCCATCTTTTCGAGCGCAATGGCCAGGTTGACGGCGACGGTGGTTTTTCCCACGCCTCCTTTGCCGCTGGCGACGGCAACCAGATTTTTTACGCCGACGATGGGCTGCTTTTCCTGAAGGCGTCGGCCACCGGGAGTGCCGGCTTCGAATTTCAGGTCGAGCGATTGCACGCCCTGCAAGCGCCCGATCGCGGCGCGAATGTTGCGCTCTAAAATTTGCTTGTACGATTCTTCAGGGCGCAGCAGCGAAACGACCAGCGAAATGGCGCCATCGCGGACCACCAGGCTGCGCACAAGGTTCAGCGAAAGGATGCTGCGATGATGCTCTGGGTCTTCGGCGGCGCGAAGAGCGTCGTAGACGGCCGCTTCGGTTAATTTATTTTGCGCTGCGTTCTTCTCAGTCGAATCAGGGCCCAATGTTGGTCCTTTCGCGTGCGTGCGTCGCATTTTGCGCGCATGCACAATCATAGGACGGCCGTGTTGGCTGAGCAACTCGCAGGAAGCGCAAGTTTTGCGCGAACGGCGGCGAACGCGTACAATGAAAAAGTTAGCCGCATTAGAATGAGAATGCGGATAAGCAAATCGCCGCATCTAATATGAAGCAAGGACTGAACGCCAATCGGCTAAATTATTGAAACAAGAAAACTAAACGGATGGATGCTGATAAGTTCGTTGAAAATGTAATAGCAGTTTTTGTCGGGACGAAGCACGAGCGCGACATCAAAAAGCTCGAGCCGCTGGTGGCGCAAATCAATGCGCTCGAGCCGGAGATGCAGCAGCTCGATGACGACGATTTTCGTCTGCGCACAGCGGAACTGAAGCAGCGCGTGACTTCGGAGCTCGAAGGCATCGAGGTTCGCGACGAAGAGTACCGTCCGAAAATGCAGGCGGCGCTGGCGAAGGTGCTGGTGCCGGCATTTGCGCTGGCGCGCGAAGCAGGCCGTCGCAAGTTGAACATGCGGCACTTCGACGTGCAGCTCATCGGCGGCATGGTGCTGAACGACGGAAAAATCGCGGAAATGAAAACCGGCGAAGGAAAAACTTTAGTGGCGACTTTGCCGGCGTATCTGAACGCGCTCACGGGGCGCGGCGTGCACATCGTCACCGTGAACGATTATCTGGCGCGGCGCGACGCGGAGTGGATGAGTCCGATTTACAAATTGCTGGGACTCACGGTGGGCGTAATTGTTCACGATTTGGATGACGTGCAACGGCGCGCTGCGTATGCGGCGGACATCACTTACGGAACGAACAACGAATTCGGATTCGATTATTTGCGCGACAACATGAAGTACGATCTGGCGGATTGTGTGCAGCGCGGGCACAACTTTTCAATCGTGGACGAGGTGGACTCCATTTTGATCGACGAGGCGCGCACGCCGCTGATTATTTCCGGGCCTGCGGAAGAATCCACCGACAAGTATTACAAAATCGACAAAATTGTGCCCAAGCTGATCAAAGACATTGATTACACGCTCGACGAAAAACACAAAACCGCGACGCTGACGGAAGAGGGCGTGGCGAAATGCGAACGCCTGCTGAATTTGCCGAATATGTACGACCCGCAAAATCTGGAAACCATCCATCACGTGTATCAGGGCCTGCGCGCGCACACGCTGTTCACGAAGGACGTGGATTACGTGGTGAAAGAAGGCGAAGTCGTGATCGTGGACGAATTCACAGGCCGGCAAATGCCCGGACGGCGATGGTCCGACGGATTGCACCAGGCTATCGAAGCGAAAGAGGGCGTGAAAATCGAGCGGGAGAATCAGACGCTGGCTACGGTGACGTTCCAGAATTATTTTCGCATGTACAAAAAACTTTCCGGAATGACCGGAACCGCGGAGACGGAGGCAAAAGAATTCAGCAAAATTTACGGATTGGATGTGGTGGTGATTCCGACGAACCGGACGCTGATTCGGCTGGAGCATCCTGACGTAGTGTACCGCACGGAAGCAGAGAAGTTCGAAGCGGTGGTCAACGGAATCATGCAGGAAGACGGAACATACGCGGCAGGCATCAAGCAACTGCACGCCAGCGGGCAGCCGGTGCTGATTGGCAGCATTTCCATCGAGAAATCGGAAAAAATCGCAGAGCTACTGAAGAAGCATGGTATTCCGCATCAGGTGCTGAACGCGAAGCAGCACGAGCGCGAAGCGAAAATCGTGGCGCAGGCGGGCCGCAAGGGCGCAGTGACCGTGTCGACGAACATGGCCGGACGCGGAACGGACATTCTGCTTGGCGGAAATCCGGAAGCGATGACGCGCGAATACTGCCTGAAAAACAAACTGGCACTGCCCTACGCGCCGGCGGGCGCGGTGATTGGAAACGGAGACGAGCAGACTGCGGGTGGCGCACGCACAGAAACGGCGGATGAAGCGTCGAAGAGCGCCGCGACAGGCAGCGGGAATGGGGCAAGCGCGGGCAGCGTGCCGATGGTTTTGTTTCAGCAGGAAGGAAAGATTTTCCAGGTGCCGCTCGATCAATGGAAGCCTATCTTTGACCAGTTCGCCGAGCAGTGCCGCACCGAGCATGACGAAGTGATTGCGCTGGGCGGGCTGCACATTTTGGGCACGGAGCGGCACGAAGCGCGGCGCATTGACAATCAGTTGCGAGGCCGCGCGGGACGCCAGGGCGATCCCGGCTCATCGCGATTTTTCCTTTCGCTGGAAGACGACTTGCTTCGTATTTTCGGCGGCGAGCGCGTCCAGAAATTCATGTACATGCTGGGAATGAAGGAAGGAATTCCCATCGAGTCGCGGCTGATTTCGAAGCGCATCGAGAACGCGCAGAAAACGGTGGAAGCGCAGAACTTCGAAGCGCGCAAGCATTTGCTGGAATACGACGACGTGATGAACAAGCAGCGCGAGACGATTTATTCGATTCGCCGCGCGGTGCTGGAAGGAAAAGATCAAAAGGAAGACATTCTGGCGCTGACGGAAGACGTGATGACGGAGTTGGTGGACGCGTACTGCCCGCGCGAGCAGCATCCCGACCAATGGAATATCGCGCAGCTGAATGGCGAAGTGCTGAATCAATTTGGATTGGACATCAAAGCGGCGGGAATCGATCCGCTGCAGATGAATCACGACACGTTGCTCGACGCGCTGATTGAAAAGGCCAAAGCACGTTACGAGGAAAAAGAAAAACTTTTTGGCACGCAGATGATGCGCTGGCTCGAGCGGCACATCACGCTGGACATCGTGGACGCGCAATGGAAGGACCACCTGCTGACGCTGGACCACTTGAAGGAAGGAATCGGACTCCGTGGCTACGGGCAGATTGATCCGCTGGTCGAGTTCAAGAAAGAGGGATTCAAGCTGTTCGAAGACATGATGGAGCGCATTGATACGGAGACGATTCGCTTCCTGTACTTGATGCAGCCGGCGCGCCCGGAAGAAGAAGCGAAGCAGATCGAACGCCGGCAGCGGCGCGCGCAGCAGGAGTTGCAGTTCCAAACCGGGCGCGAAAAAGCGGAAGCGCCGAAGCAGGTGCGCACCGGCGCGAAAATCGGGCGCAACGATGCGTGCCCGTGCGGCTCAGGGAAAAAGTACAAGAAGTGCTGCGGACGCGCGGCGTAGATCTTAGAATTGGCCTGTCTTCTCTTCCTTTGTTCAATTCCCTCTTGCTCACTTTTTGCAATGGTGCGCGTCTGAACATTTAGCTGAACAATTCGAGGGGTGTTTGCGTATTTCAAGCAGGCGAGGATCGAAGACCGGCCGGCTCGGGGAGCCGCAACTTTTGGAGCGAGGTGAAGGCGCATGATGAAGAGCTTGCAGTTGCTGGGCGCAGCGCTGGCGCTGGCGTTTTTGGGAGTCGTTGGCGTGGCTCCGGCACAAGCGGCGCAGGAAGGGCATTTCGACAAAACACTGAGCGTTAACGGGGCGGTAGATCTCGACGTGAGCACAGGCTCAGGAAATATTGCGATTCATCCGGGCGGCGCGGGGCAGGTGCAGATTCATGCGACGATTCGCGCGAATGACGGATGGTTCTCCGGGCGCGACGTGGAATCGCGCATTCAATATATCGAGCAGCATCCGCCCGTTGAGCAAGACGGGAACACGATCACGATTGGTCATGAGAGTGATCGCGAACTGATGCGCAACATTTCCATCAGTTACGACATCACCGCGCCGGCGGAAACGCGTTTGCATTCGGCGACAGGATCCGGCAATCAAACAGTGGATGGGCTTGTCGGTCCAGTGGATGCGACGACTGGCTCGGGCGACTTGCGCTTGACGAGCATTGGCGCGGGCGTGACGGCGCGGTCAGGCTCGGGCGGCATCAGGCTCAACGGCGTGAAGGGAAATTTGCGCGCGTCCACGGGCAGCGGTGACATTCGCGCGGAGGACGTCGCGGGAAGCATGAGCGCTTCGACGGGCTCAGGCGACGTCACGCTGACGCAAACGGGCGGAGGCGACGTGGATGTTTCCACGGGTTCCGGCACGGTGGAAGTGAATGGCGTGAAGGGCGCGGTGCGCATCGGCACAGGAAGCGGAAACATCAGTGCACAAGGAACACCGACAGCGGACTGGCGGCTGCATACCGGTTCCGGAGACTTAACGGTAACGCTGCCGCAGCAGGCTTCATTCGAGCTGCACGCGCATGCGAATTCGGGCAGCATTCACTCGACGTTCCCGATTACGGTACAAGGAACCATCAGTCCGCGCCACCTGGAAGGAAAAGTGGGAACGGGAGGGCCGGTTGTGGAGTTGCGGACAAGTTCGGGCGCGATTCGCATCGAGTCGAGATAAATTGAAAATTGGATAATCTTTTTGCATGTTCCTCGAAGGCCGGTGAAGTTCTGCCGGCCTTTTGTCTTTTTCTGGGCGGCGCCTTTACGAAAGGCGAACGGAGAACAGCAAGAACCGGAGGCTTAGAAAACAATGGTTGCGGCACCCAAGAAAAGCCGCAGAACTTCAAAATGCGAAGCTCTGCGCTACGCAGGCGGCGGTGTGGCGAAATGCCTGGCGCGGAGCAGTTACATGTTGGGCACGTGTTGCGCGGGGTGCGGAGGAGGCGCGTTATAGTGCAGGGAGTTGCCTGGTCCCCTCGCCGGGCGCGAAAGGAATCCCACGATGGCTCGCCCATGCCATGTGTCCGGATGCAGCGCCGAGGTTTTGCCCGTTTTGGCCGCGGACGGAGTGTGCCTGAATCACTTCGTTGAAAAAGTAATCGAACGCGCGGACCACGTGCGCGCCTGTTGCGTCGCAGCCGAACCTGCGGACCAAGAAGTTGTGGATTGGCTGCTCGGAGACGCGCGCGACGCAGCGCGTGCGCTTTCTACGATGCGCAACGAAGCCAGCAATGAGCAAATCCTGGAATTGTTGTTGTGCCTGGCGAATTTGCAGGACTATATTGCGCACCATTCCGTGCCAGTGAAGCAAGTGCATTGATTCGCGAGCGGACTTTTACTGACTCGACACAGGCGTCTCTCATTCAGCACGTTGGCAGAGCAGGCTGACAATTCGGGGTAACGTTCCCAGCCATGGCAGACGACACAAAAAAAACGAAAACGTTCGAGGCGGCGCAGCCGAAAATTCCGGGCGTGCCGGAGCGTGCCGTGAAAGAGCGCGAAGCCAACGCGGCGAACATTCCGCGCGTGCCCTATGCGTGGGCAGGCGGAGGAGGAGCGATTCTGCTGCTGGTAATCGTCCTGCTATGGTGGGCGCACGGCGCGACACATGGGAATCTCGCTCCTGTGGCGGAGAATTCCGTTGCATCAAACGCGCAGCCCGCGCCGGTACAATCCTCCGCAGCCCCGCCTGTGGCGCCTGGACCGATTGCGACGATTGCGGAAATGAAGCGGCCATGGAGCATCAAGAAATTTGTGTATCGCAGAACCAATGGAGAAACACTTCCGGCATTGTTGCTTCATTTGCCAAAGGGCGCGTACTGGGCGATTTCGCTGCACGAGCCTTACGAAAGTTGCGATTTGGAGCTTGTGAGCGCGGAAACATTGCGAACCGATTACCACCTGCATGCGTCGTATCCAATGATCGCCGATCCCTGCACGCACGCCGTTTTTGATTTAACCCAATATGGCAGCGGGCCGAACGGGCTGGTTCGCGGCGCGATTGTCGAGGGCACGGCGGTGCGGCCGCCACTGGCGATTGAAGTGGAAGTCAAAGGGCAAGAGATTATTGCGTCGCGCGCGGAATCCCGCTGATGGAATGAACTGACACGACTCGCAGGATTCGCCGCACGGGTCGGCTGGTCATACCCCACTAGACACAGAGACAAAATCGGCCTGCGGAATTGGCTCCCGTAGGCCGATTACTTTCTACTCTGCGCAATGCAATTAGTTCAGCAGTTCGACCCTCCGAGCGACGAGTTCCTGCTGATTATTTTGCTGATTCACCAGAATGAATCCCACGATTCGCAAGTGGAACGGACCAGTGCCGGAAAGCGCAGAGAGGCCGCTCAAATTGACGTAGTTGGTGAACTGCGTGGAAACTATGGTCAGCGGCTGTGGCAGCAGAACGCCGGCGAGGTAATTGTCGTTGATTTGGAACGTGCCATTGTTTCCGCTGAGGATTTTCCTGCTGCCAGCGACCCAGCTTCCCTCCTGCCCCTGGCGTTCGAGCACGACGCGATGAACTGTGAGCGTCTGCGAACTTCCTGAGCCGCTCAAGCTGCCGCCGAATCCGAGACGCTGTCCCGGCGCGAGAGTCGTGTTGTTGAAAAGAAGCGTGGTGAGCGGATTGCGGAAATCGGCGATGCAATACCTTTCCGAGCCGTTCAGCGCGAAACTGTCAATCGCTCCCAGAGGCGCCACATTTTGAACGTCGGGAAGCTCGGTGCGAACGTACAGTTGCAGTTCGGTGGCGGGCGCTGGAGTCGCCGGATTCACGTAAGTTGCTAGGCCCCCCACGAAGAAGTGATCCTGCGAGACGATTTCCACTTCATCGGCGTCGATTTCGTGCGTGACGCGGTCAAGTTTGCCGGAAACTTCCACGATGGAATTTGTGGCGAGAGCGGAAAACGAGGCGCTATCGTCCCAATTCGTTTGTGCGTTGGTTACGACAGTCCACGAACGGCCATGACCGCCATCCATTGCAAAAGACGAGGTGGAAGTGTCTACGTTGGTGACGCCGCCGCGGAAGTCATCGATTTCCGCTTCGGAGTCATCCGCAGTGAGTGCGCGAACGTCGAAAGTCGGCGTAATCGTGCCGGTGACCTGTCCGTTTTGCGTTTGAATGGTCCGCGCGAGGTCGAGGTCGATGAGCAAGCCGACCAAGTCGTTGGCATCGACGACGAGCGGATTCGCCAGCGGTACGGTCACGTTAAACGTTCCCGGCGTTCCGTTGATGCTATTGAGCGATGGAGGCGTTTGCGTGGTATCGAGAAAACCAATCACGGGCGTGGAACCGGAAATCGTGACGCTGTCGTAGGAGCCGTTGGGCACGGGCTGTAGATCCAGCAAGTCGTGCAGGCCGCTGAAGCGCGCGAAATCAATGGTGACAGGATTCTGGAGCACCGGAAGCGAGCCGCCAGAATTGTTCACGGTGATTCCGGTAATCATCACTTGAAAGGAAACTACGCTGGGAAAAGTGGGCTGAGCGTCCGTTCCGAGCGTAAAGACATTGCCTATCTGCGGCGGATCTTGGTTCATGGAATTGCCGGCACAGCCAGCCAGTACAATCAACACTAATGCCGCAAAAATCGCGCTAATAATTTTCGTGGTTCGCATCCTCTTCTCCTGTTCCACCCCAGAACGGACGAAGAAAACATGGCCGAAAAGCGAAAACAATAGCGAGGGTTTTCGAACCGCTTTTGGTTCTGCACACCCTCTTGGGCATCAAACACAGAGGCGCGTAAAAAGTTGCGGTACACTGGCGAAGTAATTCCGTGACGATGCAGCATTACAGGGACAAGGGAGCATCTAAAACAGTATCAGTGGATGCGGAATTTCGTGCGTTAAACCAAAAGCGCTAGGGCACGTTACAGCGGAAGGAGCAAGCGAGGATATTATGCGATTGCGCAGAGAGGGGAATTTGCTGGCAATGAGTTTGCTCGCGGTGGCGCTGACGGCGGGATGCGGCACACGAGTCAGCGACTCACAATTGTCCACGAATCTGAAGGCACAGATGTTTTCCGATCCGCAGACGAATGGCGCTAATTTGCAAGTAGCGGTGAAGGATGGCGTGGTGACCCTGTCTGGAAGCATGCCGAGCGATGCAGCGCGTTTGGAGGCCTACAAAATCGCGACGAACACGCTGGGGGTGCGCAAGGTGAATGATCAAATGACTGTGCAGGCGCCTCAGCAAAGCGCACAAGTAACGCCGCCACCGGCTGTGTCGCCACAAGCCGCGGCTCCCGAGGCGGCTGCTCCAGCGGCTCCCGTTGAAACGCCGCCCGCGAAAAAGAGCAAAGCAGAACGAGCACGGGAGGCCAAGCAGGAACGGCTGCGCCGCGCGCGCGCAGAGCGTTTGCGTCGTGAGCGCGAACAGCGCGCGCAACAAGAGAAGGCGGAATCCTCGGCGCAAGTTTCGCTCCAAGGTGATGCTGCGCCTGCGCAAGCTGTAAATCCACCGCCAGCGAATGCATCATCGCAAGCCGCGCGTGTGCAGCCTGCAAATCCTCCAGCGGATGCACCGGCGCAAGCGGCGGCGCCCGCTCCTGCGCCCGAACCGCCGCCTCCGCCGCAGCCGGTGAGTGCGGTCTTCCCTGCCGGGACAACGGTCGAGATTCAAACTGTCGACCCGATCGACTCGACAAAGGCCCAGCCGGGCGACGAATACCAAGCGACGCTGGCGCAGCCGCTCACGTGGAATGGCCGCGTGGTGGTGCCAGCAGGCGCGAACGTTTACTTGCGATTGGTGGCGGCGCAGGAATCGGGTCAGTATAAAGGCCGCAGCGAATTGCAACTGCAGCTCGCACGGCTGGAGTTTCAGGGCGCGCAGTATCAAATGAACTCCAGCACGTACACGGTTGCCGGCGCCTCGCGCGGGAAAAATACTGCGGAAAAAGTGGGTGGCGGCGCGATATTGGGCGCGATTATCGGCGCGATTGCCGGTGGCGGCAAAGGCGCGGTGATTGGAGGAGCCGCGGGGGCGGGCGCGGGCGGCGTTGTTCAGGGCGTGACCAAAGCGAAACAGGTGCGCATCCCGTCAGAAACAAAGCTCGACTTCCAGCTGGAAAAAACCCTAAAAATTCCCGTTTCTCCCGAGGGCGCAGCGCAATAGCCTCAGGCATTTCGGGCACGCGAGGGCTTAAGGGCCAAAGCTCCTCTCAGTAGGAACGGAAGCTGCATCGCGGTAAGAGCCTCTATTCCTCTCACCGAGTTAGTCCAGTCACAAACTAACAAATTCATAAGGAATGGCTTACAAATGCTGACGAAATGCCGATTTGCGGCGGGGTTGCGCGGACGAGTATAATTTTAAGTTTAGGCATATGGCAACGAAACCGACAGAGCAGGCTTCCGCAGGTTTGCGTCCCAAAGAAACAGCTTCGGGGAAAACCACTGCTGCGCGCGCTGTGCAGCAAGAGGACGCGATACGCGTGCGCGGAGCGCGCGTACACAATTTGAAGAACATTGACTTTGAGATTCCACATAACGCCATCACCGTGGTGACGGGCGTTTCCGGCTCCGGAAAATCGAGCTTAGCGTTCGACACAATTTACGCGGAGGGCCAGCGACGGTACATCGAGTCGCTTTCAGCGTACGCGCGGCAATTCTTGGAGCGCATCGAAAAGCCGGACGTGGACGAAATGACCGGAATCGCGCCAGCCATTGCGATACGGCAGAAAAATTCGACGCGAAATCCACGCTCGACGGTAGCGACGGCGACGGAGATCTACGACTATCTGCGGCTGCTCTATGCGCGGGTGGGGCACACGTTCTGCGTGATTTGCGGCGAAGAGGTGAAGAAGGACACCATTGACGAAATTGCGGAGCGCGTCCTGAGACTGCCAGCGGGGTGGCGGTTTTATGTGCTGTATCAGCTTGCGTTGCCGGTGGAGACGCCGGCGAGAGGGCGCGGCATAAAAAAAACAGCTCCCGCCGCGGATGCGGTGAAGCTGGGGCTCGGAAATTTGCAGAAACAAGGGTTCAACCGGCTGTATCAGACGGGCCGCGTGTATGAATTCTCTTCCCCGGAGACGCTGCTGGACGTGGATTTCAGCAAGCCGGTATTTGTGGTGGTGGACAGGCTGGCGCTGGGGCCGGAGATTCGCTCGCGGCTGATGGATTCGATCGAGATTTGTTTTCGCGAAGGGCGCGGAGAAGCGATTTTGGAATTCGTGCCGGTGAACGAGGGAGCGCCGCCAGAGCGGATGGTTTTCAGCGAGCGATTCGAGTGCAAAAAGTGCCGCGTGACGTATCAGGAGCCCGAGCCACGGCTTTTTTCGTTCAACAACCCATACGGCGCGTGCCCGCGGTGCCAGGGATTCGGCAATACGATTGATTTTGACATTGACCGCGTGATTCCCGACAAGGGCAAGTCGCTGGCCGGCGGCGCGATTGAGCCGTGGGGCAGGCCACGTTACCGCCAAGTGCTGCAGGAGATGAAGCAGTACGCGAAGAAAAAAGGGATTCCGGTGGACGCGCCCTTCCGGCAACTGACGGTGGAACAGCGCGGAAAAATCATTGAAGGGGATTTCAAGGAAGGTTTCGACGGAGTGAAGGGATTTTTTGCGTGGCTGGAACGCAAGAAATACAAATTGCACGTGCGGGTTTTTCTGAGCAGATATCGCGGCTATGCGACGTGTCCGGAATGCCGCGGAGCGCGGCTGCGCCAAGAGGCGCGGGCGGTGCGCGTGGGCGGAAAATCGATTACGGAAGCGTGCGAGATGACGGTGGCGGAGGCGCGAAAGTTTTTTTCCTCGCTGGAATTGAGCGTGGGCGAAGCGACCGTCGCCGGAAAAGTGTTGGAAGAGATTCAGCGGCGGCTGCGATTCCTGGATGAAGTAGGACTCGATTATCTGACGCTGGACCGGCCGACCTCGACGCTTTCGGGCGGTGAATCGCAGCGGATACAACTGGCCACTTCCCTGGGATCGCATCTGGTGGGCGCGCTGTACGTGCTGGACGAGCCATCCATTGGATTGCACCCACGGGACACCCACCGGCTGATTTCGATACTTGAAAGTTTGCGCGAACTGGGAAACACGCTGCTGGTGGTGGAGCATGACGCCGACACAATTCGCGCCGCGGATTACGTGATGGATTTGGGGCCAGGCGCGGGCGAGCACGGTGGAAAAATTATTTTCGCCGGCACGCAGGCCGAGTTGGAGAAGGACACGTATTCGCTGACGGCACGATATCTGAGCGGCGAACTGCACATTCCCGTACCGACAACGCGGCGCAAACCGCACGGGAACTTTCTGAAAGTGCTGAAAGCGCGCAGCCACAATTTAAAAGAAATCGACCTGATGATTCCGCTGAACATGATTGTGGCGATCACCGGCGTATCCGGCTCGGGAAAATCCACGCTAGTCTACGATGTGCTGTACAAGACGTTGCAAGCGAAACGCAACGGAGGAAATTGGCGCGATGCGTGCGAGAACATTGAAGGGGATTCGGCGCTTGCGGGCATCGAGTTGGTGGACCAGTCACCGATTGGGAGAACGCCGCGCTCAAATCCGGCAACCTATTTGAAGGCGTTTGATCCGATTCGCGAGCTTTTTGCGTCCACGCCGGAGGCGAAGAAGCGCGGATACGCCGCTGGCCACTTTTCGTTCAATATTCCGGGTGGAAGATGCGAGGCGTGCCAGGGCGACGGCACAGTGACGGTGGAGATGCGGTTTTTAGCCGACGTAGAACTGGTTTGCGAAGAATGCAAAGGCACGCGGTACAAGACCGGGGTTCTGGAAGTGCGTTATCGCGGAAAAAACGTGCATGATGTATTGCAAATGACCGTGCATGAAGCGATCGCGTTTTTTGCCGGCACGCCCAAGGTGACTTCGCGACTGAAAGTGCTGGAAGAGGTGGGGCTGGGATATTTGCGGCTGGGGCAATCGGCGTCCACGCTCTCTGGCGGCGAAGCACAACGCTTGAAACTGGCGGCGCATCTTACGCGGCAAGAGAATACCGGTGTGCTGTATATTTTCGATGAGCCGACGACGGGATTGCACTTCGACGACATTGCCAAGCTGCTGGCGGCGTTTCGCAAATTGCTGGAAGGCGGCGCGTCTGTGCTGATCATCGAGCATAATTTGGAAATTATAAAGTCCGCCGACTGGGTGATTGATTTGGGGCCGGAAGGCGGAGAGCGCGGCGGGCGGATCGTTGCGTGCGGAGCGCCAGAGCAGGTGGCGCGTAACGGTCAGTCGTATACCGGCAAGTTTTTAGCGCGCGTGCTGAAAAGCAATGGGCGCAACGGAAATAATGTGGCAAATCATTCCAACCATCGCAGTCCTGCCTCTCCATGAAAATCCGCATGGGCGCGTGCGCGATCTGCCTGATGGCATCGTTCTCGATGGCGCCACAGTTCGCGCAGGCTCAGGTCAAATCAGGAACCCGCCGGCGGGTGGCTTCCGCGCAAGAACAGGCGCTTTACGATCTGCTGGTGAAGGCCAAGGGCGAAGCGGACGGCCGCAATTATGCCGCGGCGGAAGCAGATTACGTGAAATATCTGGCGCAGAAACCGGATGATGCTGTGGCGCATTTCGATTTGGGTTACGTTTACACCGCAGAGCACCAAACCGACAAGGCAATCGCAGAATATCGCAAGGCGATTGTGCTTGACCCGAAGATGATGGCGGCGCATCTAAATTTGGGCATGAGCCTGCTGACAGAAGATCCGAAGGAGGCAATCGCGCCGCTGCAAAAAGTGGTGGAAATGAATTACGCGTTCGAGCGCGGGCATTTTGCGCTGGGCGTGGCCGAAGAGCGCAGCGGAAGCACAGCGGCAGCGCAAAAAGAATACACCGTCGCTGTGAGGCTGGACCCGAATGATGCAGAGGCGCACGCAGCGCTTGGCCGACTTCTTCTTGCCGAGTCAAAAGGCTCGGCGGCAGAAACGGAATTTCGCGAATTGCTTCGGCTGAAGCCAAATGATCCAGAGGGAGAACTTGGTCTGGCGCAGAGCCTGGTGCTGCAGAAGAGAGCTGCCGACGCCGCTGCGGCGCTTGGAAATTATCTGAAAGCGAATCCGGCTGACGCGAAGGCACAAGTGATGGAGGCGGCGCTGCTTTTCCAGCTTGGGAAAAACGATGACGCGCTGGCGGCGCTGGACCGGGCAGCAAAACACGGTCCGGAGACGCTGGATGCGCTCAAACTGCGCTCGGAAATTTATTTCACCAAAAGGGATTGGGCAAAAGCGGCGGCGGTCTTGCGAAAGGCGGAATTGCTGGCTCCGCAGGACGCGGTGATACATGCGAGGCTCGGGCACGTGCTGCTGGAGACGCAGGATTATGCGAATGCGGCGCAGGAATTGGTTCGGTCGTTACAATTGGACGCGAGTTCCACGGATACGCTGCGTGATTTGATTTCCGCAGAATATCTGGGCAAGAATTTTACGGGTGCGCTGGCGGCGCTGGATTTACTGGCCAAGCGCGTTTCGCTGAACGCAGGAGCGTGGTTCGTGCGCGGGTCATGCTACGATCACCTGAACGAACCAAAAGCGGCCCTCGATGCATACAACAAGTTTTTGGCTATGAACACCAATAGGAACAGCGATCAGTATTTCGAAGCAGCAGCACGGGCACGGTTTCTTGCGCACCAGCTTAAACAGAAGGGACACTGAGGTGGGCGCGCCATTCATTCGTGGGTTTTTCATCGCCGGCTTGTTGTTCGCGACGCCGGTGCAAAATGCGCGTGTGCTGCGCGACATCGCCAAGGAAAAAGCGAAATACGAAAATGCGGATAGCCCTGTAAAACGGGCTAAGTCCGTTCCGAAGCTCGGGCGCGAAGAATATATTGCAGCGCGGCAGGCCCTGAGAGACGGAGATCAAAACGCCGCGTTGCAATACTTGAGAGATTATAACGAGCAGGCTAGCGCCGCGCATGATGAATTGGAGAAGAGCGTCGCTGATCCGGAAAAGCATTCGAACGGATTTCGCCAATTGCAGATTTCTGTTCGCGAACGGGCGCGAGAATTGAAGGACATCACCAGCCGAGTGGCATTCGATCAACGAAAGCCATTTGAGGAGTTGCAAAAGGCGCTCGACGCGCTAAATCAAAAACTGATTCTGGAGCTTTTTCCGAACCAACCCAATCATAAGAAACAACCAGATCAGAAAAATCCTTAGGGCGGAGGATGCCGTGAAGAACAAGAGATGGACAGCGATGACGCTGGCTGCGGCAACGGTGATGTGCATGTTCGCGGCCAGGGTCGCGCGCGCGCAACAGCAACCGGATTATCTGAACCCGGCGGAAGCGGACAAAGTCCGTAATGCCTATGCGCCGAACGATCGCATCAAGCTATTTATCGAGTTTGCGGGTGACCGCCTCAAGAAACTGCAGTATGAGCTCCAACTCACCAACCCGCAATATCACAAGCAGCAAATTCTAAACGGGCTGCTGCGCGCGTATTCAAACTGCATGGACGAGGCGTCAGACCGCATTGATGAAGGCAAGCAGGGCGGCGCGCAAATCCGGCCGGCGCTCAAAGAAATGGAAAAGCGCGGAAAGGAATATCTGCAAACGCTAAAAACAATTGAAGGAGCGAATGGGTCGGAGCTTGCGTCGTACAAGGATTCGCTGGGTGATGCGATTGACGCGACCCAAGACGCCTTGAAGAGTGCGGCGAAAGCCTTGAAAGAATATGGGGCCACGCCGATTCGGAGAAAGCCTTGAGCATAACGAGTTCCGCGGCGCGTCACGTTCCCAGTGGGGCGATGCTTTTTCAGCGAATGTACACGCGGCTGAATTGCCAGGGGCGGCCGCCGCAATTTGCGGTGGAATTTTATCCTTATGCGAATCTGGCGCATTCGATCCGGCTGCGGCAGGACACTGCGCACGTGCGGCTTTCGGACATGCTGCGGAACGCGCCTCTTGAAGTGGTAGAGGCGGCAGCAGCGATTCTGTTGTCCAGATTGTACCGGCGCAGATTACCGCAGGAAATCGCAGAGACTTACCGCAGGTATTCGCAGGCGCATACAACGCGGCGAAAACTGCAAGGGCTGCGCAAGAAGCGCGCGCGAAGGAAAATCAGGCCGGCACTCGGCCGCAGCTATGATCTTGCGGAGATGTTCGAACGGCTGAATCAGCAATATTTTCAAGGGCAATTGCCGAAGCCTAAAATTGGCTGGAGCACGCGGCGATGGCGCAGCCAATTGGGGATCTTCGATCCGGCCCTGAATCAGATCGCCCTCAATTCGGCGCTCGACCGCCCGCACGTGCCTGAATACGTAGTGGCTTACGTGCTGTATCACGAAATGCTGCATGGTAAGCATCCCATCAAGCGAGCGCGATGCCGACTGGAAGCGCATTCGAGGGAATTTCGAGCCGAAGAGCAAAAATTCGCGGATTACAGGCGCGCGATAAAATTTCTGGAGCGGTTTGCCTGAGGCTTTCGTGCAGCCCGAAGGTCAGAGGTTTTTGCTGGCGGAAGCGGGCTTATCTTTGGCGATTTTCTCCTGCAGCGCAACGATGCGCCCGCGCAGTTTTTTCGATTCGCGCGTGTTCGGAAGAATTTTCACATATTTCTGATAGTAAGTGATGGCCCTGCCAGGGTCATTGTTTTTTTCGTAGGCTTGGCCGAGCAACAGGCAGGCCTCGGCGTAATGCGGTTTGTACAGCAGGGCGTCTTTGAAGCGAGCGATAGCGCCGCCGAGGTCACCCCGCTTCATATAGAACTTCCCTACGTCCAGGTCATGCACGGCGCGCATCGGATCGAAGTTTTGCTCTTGCGGCTGCGGAGCTTGCTGATTTTGCGTGGCGAGGCTTGGAATAAGCCATACCGCGAAAATAGCGCAACAGCCAAGTTTCGCGAACGGATTCATAATCCCCTCTGCCGGACGCCGCAGGAACGAAGGCCGCGCTTCTGCTAAGATAAAAACGTCCCGCAAGAAATGGCGCGACCGCAAATAGCGCTATTTACAGAATAACTCTTTTTATGGACCTGCGCGAAAAAGTCGCTGAATTTCCGCTGCAACCCGGGGTGTATCTATTCAAGGACGTCGCTGAGAAAATTATCTACGTAGGCAAGGCGAAGTCGCTGCGCCCCCGCGTGAGATCGTATTTTCTGGCGCTGCGCCAGGCGGACGCGAAGACCGGCTCGCTGGTGCGCGAAATTGCCGACGCGGAATACATTGTGGTGGACAACGAGCGCGAGGCGCTCGCGCTTGAAAACAATTTAATCAAGCAAAATAAGCCGAAGTTCAACGTTCTGCTGCGCGACGATAAGACCTATCCGTACATCTGTTTCACCGCGAGCGAGGCGTTCCCGCGTGTGTTTGTGACGCGACGGCTGGAGAAGAATGCGTCAATTTTCTTTGGCCCTTACTTTCCGGCAAGCCTGGCGCACCGCATCGTTCATTTTATTAACCGGTATTTCGGAATACCTTCCGCAAAAATGGAAATGAACCGGCCGCACGCGCGCGCATGGCTGGAATTTTATCTGAGCCGGAGCTTGGGGCCGCGAGCAGCACAGCAAACCCTGGAAGAGAGATACTGCGAGGCGGCTCGGGACACGCGGATGTTCCTGGACGGCCGGCGGCGGGATTTGGTGAAAAGCCTGGAAGAACGCATGCGGCGCGCGGCGGAAGAAGAGCGATTCGAAGCAGCCAGCGGCTATCGCAACCTGATTCGTACGGTTGAAGACATGGAAGAGCGGCAGAAAATCGCCGCGGCCGCCGGCGAGGATATCGACGTTCTGGCGTGGCACGCGGAACCGCCCCAGGTGGCCGCGAATTTGTTCCATGTGCGCGGCGGCCGGGTGGTGGACCGGCGGGAGTTTTACTGGGAGGATTTGGAGGAATTCGAACCCGTGGAGTTTGTGACTTCACTGCTGAAGCAGATCTATTTGGATGCGAAGTACATTCCACGCTTTATTCACGTGCCGACAACCTTCGAGGAATGCGAGCTGCTGCAGGAAGTGTTTTCAGAAAATATTGGTCATCGCGTGGACATTCTGGCGCCGCAGCGCGGAGCTAAACGCGCGCTCGTGGATCTGGTGGAGACGAATGCGCGGCATTCGTTCATGCAGCGCTTTCGCGTGATGAAACCGCAATCCGAGGTGATTGCCGAGGCGCTGGAAACAGCGCTGGGTTTGCCCGCGCCTCCGCAGCGGATCGAGAGCTTCGATATTTCGCATATTCAGGGGTCAGATACGGTGGCCTCAATGGTAGTTTGGGAAAACGGGAAAATGAAGAAGTCGGATTATCGCAAATTCATTATTCGTGGCGTTGGGTTGGGCAAAATTACGAGTGGCACCAGGCCTCCTGCTGAAAATGGCCCGCGTCTGACTGGGTCGGCGGTTGAAAGCGAGCTTTTGCGGGACGACTTTGCGAGCATGCGCGAGGCAGTCAGCCGACGTTACCACAGGCTGGTTGAGGAAAAGCGGCCACTGCCGGATTTGATTTTGATCGACGGAGGAATCGGCCAATTGCATGCAGCCGCGGAAGCACTGAACGCTGTGGGGTTGACGGAGCAGCCGCTGGCGAGCATCGCGAAGCGCGAAGAAATTCTGTACGTGTATGGGCGCGAGCACGAACCCATTCGGTTGGACCATCGTTCACCGATCTTGCACGTTATCCAGCAGATTCGCGACGAAACGCATCGGTTTGCGGTGACCTTCCACAGGCTGCGGAGAACTCGAGCGCGGATGGGCACTTCCCTGACAGCAGTTCCGGGAATTGGGAAGCAAACCGCGCGGAAACTGCTGCGAAAATTTGGCAGCGTGGCCCGATTAAAGCAAATGAGCGTGGATGAACTGGCAAGCGCGGTTCCACGGGGCAAAGCAGAGAAGCTATACGAATTTCTGCAAGGGTGATCCCGAGGCGCGGAAGACGCCCCTGCGGGGCGACCCGCCGCCATACGCAAACGTACGGATACAGCGAAATCTAGACTTACATACCGTTTAGCATTCATTGTTCGCAGCGCAACTCTATGCTAAGGTCCAAGTGGAGGTGTGATATGGCGGAAAATGTGGGAGCAAAGATCAGCTACTTCATCGTGGGCTTGGGGATTGGAACCCTGGTAGGGATTTTGTTTGCGCCCAACTCGGGCGAAGAAACACGCGATCTCCTGACGAAGAAAGCAGACGCGGGCCGCGAATACGCACAAAGGAAGGCGCGCGAACTGCGCGAGCGCGCTGAGGATTTGATTGAACGCAGCAAAGACATCGTCAACCGGGAAAAAGGCTCATTAGCGGCAGCGGTAGAAGCGGGCAAAGAAACGTATCAGCGAGAGAAGGCGAAGGCGCAGTAAGGCTGCGAGAATCGAGAAGAGTTTATGGCTCCAAATGGCGCGCTCGTCGGGATTCTCATCGTCATCGCGATAACATTCTTCCTGCAGATGCTCATCATGGGCGGCATGCTTATGCTGCTGCGGAAGGGTACCCAGGAATCCCGGCAGGCGATTCAGGAAGTCGAAAAGAAATTAGATCCGATTATCTTCCGGGTAAACCGCATTCTGGAAAATTCCGAAGAGAAAATTTCAAACATTGTGACAGATGCTTCGGAAATGACGCGCTTGGCCCGCGGGCAAGCACAAAAGGTTGACCGCGTGGTGAGCGACGCACTGGAGCGAACTCATGCGCAGGTGCTTCGCCTTGACACTATCATCACTGGAACATTGGAAGCGGTGGAGGACGCGGGAGTGAAGGTGCGCCGGTCGGTGTTGGGACCGCTGCAGCAAGCTTCGGCGGTTCTGAAAGGTATTCGGACGGGCATCGACTACATTCGCGGCGAGCATTCGTCCCGCGGTGATGCGGCACCGAGTCCGGATGAAGAGCTATTTATCTGAGTTTTGTCAGTAGCAGGTTTCTAACAATTTCCCTGCCAAAATTAGTGTCAGACTCGAAGCCACGGCAATTGGCCTTTGCAGACAGCTCTGCAGATGAACGCGCAAGCCGCTATGGCAATTCCCGCCATTTCAAACACGCAAGCGCCCGTGCTTGCACACTTGTGTTAATACGAAGGGCCAGCTAAGATGCCGCGGCATACGGAACTTTTCGGCCGCTTTTTGCGTTCCATAGAGTGAGGCCGAACGGGGATGTTGCCGACGAGGAAAATGACGATTGGAAGCGGACGCCCAACTGGTCCAGCGATGCCTCCGGGGCGACGGACCGGCGTGGGAGGAGCTTGTGCGCAGGCATTCCCGCCGGGTCTACAATCTTTGCTACCGATTCACCAGCAATTCGAGCGAAGCCGAGGACCTGAGCCAGGAGGTCTTCCTGCGCATTTACCGCACGCTGGCGAGCTACCGCACAGCCTATGGCGGCTTTCCAACATGGCTGACCAGCGTGACCCGCAATCTGCTAGTAGACCATTATCGAAGGTCGCGGCACGACCGGATGACCGATTCGCTGGAAGACCTGCTTCCAGTGGTCGAGGAAAAGCATTCGCCGATGCGCACGCCGGACAAAGCGGCCATGGCGCGCGAATTGAGCCAGCAGGTGCAGTCAGCGCTGTCGCGGCTTTCGCCAGAATTGCGCGAGGCAATCATTTTGCGCGACTTGCAGGGCCTGGAATACAACGAGATTCAGCAGGTTCTGTCCGTGCCGGAAGGCACGGTAAAATCGCGCATCAATCGCGGGCGCATCGAACTGGCGCGGATATTGCAGGACATGGGAGTGAGACCATCATAACGATGGGACTCGGAAAATGAGCTGGAGCTGCGTACAAGTCGAAGAGCGGCTGAGCGATTATCTGGAAAACGCGCTCGCCGAGAGCGAACGAATCGAATTTCGCGAGCATCTGGAAACTTGCGCGCGCTGCGCCCCGTTGGTCGCGCAAGTCAGCCACGTGCTGGGCAGCCTGCACGCGCTTGAGGCAGAGCCTGCTCCGCCGGGGCTGACGTCGAAGATTCTGGACCAGACGCTTGGGCCGCGAAAATCGAAGAAGGAATGGCTAAGCTGGATACCAATTCTGTGGCAGCCGCGGTTCGCAACGGGACTTGTGACGGTGCTGGCCACCCTGCTGATTATTTTCCACGCGACGGGCGTGAAGCCCTCGAACTTGACACTTGCTGATTTTAATCCTGTCAATATCGTGCAATCGGCGAACCGGCGCGCGCATCTGGCGTTCGCGCGCAGCGTGAAATTTGTGAACGACCTCCGCGTGGTATATGAAATTCAATCGCGCCTGCAGCCCGCAACCAGCGGCGTGCCCAACCAGCAGACGCCATCGGCAACGCCTTCTCAACAACAACATAAGTCCCCGAACGAATCGCAGCAGGATGGCTTCAGCAACCAACGCTTTGCGGAAGTTGCTGCGCTAGTGGCGAACGCGACGGGAAGGAGCGCTCCATGAAATGCGCTGTTCACCCGGAAGTTGATGCGGTGGGCTTTTGCCGGAACTGTGGCAAGGCGCTCTGCTCGCAATGCGCGCGCGAAGTACGCGGAGCGCTCTATTGCGAAACTTGCCTGGCGACAATGATGGCTGCTCAAGGCCCCGCAG
>DASYYQ010000111.1:0-12588 GCA_035933545.1 Candidatus Acidiferrales bacterium
ATGCTGCGCACGATTGAAGACATTCTAGGAATGAAGCCGATGGGAATTAACGATGATGTGGCGGAGCCGATGGCGGACATGTTCACGACAGAATACAAGCCGTGGACGTACACGGCGATGGTGCCGCGGGTGCTGTACAGCACGCAATTGCCAGTGGGAAAGCCGCTGGCAGGCGCAGCGTTGATGAGGCCGCGGCGCGATGCGGCGTATTGGGCGGCGAAAACAAAGGGAATGGATTTTACGGTGGAGGATCACATTGATTCGGCGAAGTACAATCGGATTATCTGGCGAGGGCTCGAGGGGAAGGATGTGCCGTATCCGGCGGAGCGGAGCGGGCGGGATTTGCGGAAGAATCGCAGAGAGCTGCTGAAGGAAGAACCTGTTTCCGGAGAGGAAACGCAGGGCAAGGAAACGCGGTAGCGACGCAGCAGCAATTGTGCGATAGTTTCGGCGGAATTCAGGAGCAAATCATGAGGAGAATACGACTAGCGGCGGTGGTGTGCGGGGGCGCAGTGGTATTGGCGGCGATGGCGCTCGCCGGACGGCGCGAAGTTAGCGTGGCGCGTGCGCAAGCGCCGGAGATGCAACCGAGCGCGTTGTTCACCAAGCAGGACGTGATGATACCGATGCGGGATGGCATGAAGCTGCACACGGAAATTTACACACCGAAAAACGCGAACGGGCCGTTGCCATTCATGATTACGCGGACGCCCTATGGAACGAGCGACGATGCGAGCGGGTACAGCCGGCTCCTGGGGCTGTACACGGATATGTGGCCCGCTGGATACATTTTCGTGATGCAGGACATTCGCGGGAGGTACGGCTCGGAGGGACAATTCGTGATGCAGCGGCCGCCGCGCGACCGGAGCAACTCGAAATCGATTGACGAAGGAACGGACACCTACGACACGATTGATTGGCTGGTGAAAAACATTCCGAACAATAACGGACGCGCGGGGCTGGCGGGGATTTCCTATGGCGGATGGCTGACGACGATGGCGCTGCTAGGGCCGCATCCGGCGCTGAAGGCGGTGTCGGAGCAGGCTTCCCCGGCGGACATGTTTTTGGGCGACGATTTTCATCACAACGGTGCGTTCCGGCTGAGCTACGGGTTCGAATACGCAGCGATGATGGAGACGGGCAAGACGAATTTCATGTTTCATTTCGACAAGTACGACACGTTCGAATGGTATCTAGATTTGGGGCCGCTCTCGAATGTGGACAAGAAGTACTTGCACGGCGAACTGCCGACGTGGGAAGACTTCGTGAATCATCCGAACTACGACAGCTTCTGGCAGAAGCAGGCGTTCTATCCTTACTTGAAGAATTTGCATTTAAGCGTGCCGGATTTGAACGTGGCGGGCTGGTGGGATCAGGAAGATTTTTACGGGCCAGTGAAGATTTACGAGACGCTGGAGCCGCACGATACGCGACACTTCAATTACCTGGTTGTGGGGCCGTGGAATCACGGCGGATGGGCGCACGGAGACGGCGCGAGTTTGGGACGGATAAAATTCGGCGAGCCGACGAGCAAGGAATTTCGCGCGGACGTGCAGGCGAAATGGTTCGCGCACTGGCTGAAGGATGAAGGAAAATTGCCGTTCCAAAAAGTGCGCACGTTTGAGACGGGTTCGAATAAGTGGGTGGATTATGACGCGTGGCCGCCGGCCGCGAACGTGACGGAGAAAAAACTTTATTTTCATGCGGACAAGGAACTTTCGTTTGACCCGCCGCAGCAGAGCGGGGCGCAGGCGTTCGACAGCTACATTTCGGACCCGGCGCATCCAGTGCCGTACCGTCACCGTCCGATTGAGGAAACGTACGGGCCGGGAAGCCGCTGGTACACGTGGCTGGTCGAGGATCAGCGGTTTGTGGACACGCGGCCGGACACGGTGAATTGGTCAACTGGGCCACTGGACAACGATGTTTGCGTGGCGGGGGATATTGTGGCGCATCTGTATGCTTCGACGACGGGAAGCGATAGCGACTGGATTGCGAAGCTGATTGATGTGTATCCCGAGAGCTACGCGCCGGACCCGACGATGGGCGGTTACGAGCTGATGATTGCGGATGAAGTTTTTCGGGGGCGCTTTCGGCACAGTTTCGAGGGGCCGGCGCCGATTACTCCCGGAAAAGTGACGCCGTATACGATCGATTTGCACACCAATAGCCACTGCTTTCTGAAGGGGCATCGCATCATGGTGCAGGTGCAGAGCACGTGGTTTCCGATTATCGACAGGAATCCGCAGAAGTATGTGCCGAACATTTTCAAGGCGACGGCAAGCGATTATATTGAGGCGACGCAGCGGATTTATCGGAGCAAGGAGTATCCGTCGAATGTGGAAATACCGGTGGTGCAGCATTGATGTGTACAGTCGTCGCATAGCGTTTCGCAGAGTAACGACAAAGCAGATTTCTCGTCGAATGCTGGTCGCATTTTTCTCGGGATGACAACCGGGAATGAAGGAGGCGATAGTGAACGGAAGAGTGGATGTAGCGATGGTGACGACGGCGTTTGACTTGCCGGGGTACCGCACCGTACGCACGCTAGGACTGGTGCGCGGAATTATCGTGCGGTCGCGGAGCATTTTCGGGAATATTGGCGCGTCGTTGCAAACGATTGTTGGCGGGAACATCACGCTGTTCACGGATATGTGCGAAAAAACGCGCGAGGACGCACTGGAACTGCTGATGCAGCATGCGGCATCGCGTGGCGCGAATGCGATTATTGGCGTGCGCTACGACGCAAACGAAATCATGCAGGGCGTCACGGAAGTGCTGGCATACGGCACGGCCGTGGTCGTCGAGCGCGCGGCGTAAGCGTGACCTGGCGATAGTGGGATCTACCGCGGTTCATGTTCATTTTGGCGTTGCTTGCAGGGTCAGAACTTCGAAGGGACGAAGTTTGAGGACTTGCGATTTTCCCGCACGCAAGGTGATGGGAGGCGTGGAGACTTCCCGCCAAGGGCCGGCGGCGGCGTAATTTTCGGGGGCACCGGAGGGCAGTTCGAACACGGATTGGGGATCGAGTTCGAACTGGCGCGGCGCATTGTCAGGATTGCGCAGCGTGATGATTCCGCTGCGCGGTGACCACGACGCCCATCCGTAAATTTCGCGCTGGGCGGGATCGCCGCCGAGCCAGTGCGTGTCGACAAGAATATCGGCGTTCCGGCGCGACCATCGCGCAGCCTCTGCCAGCACGTCCCAATCGGACGGCGAGAGCAAGTCATGTGAAACATACATCTCCTGAAGCTGCGTGCCGGTGCCGAAATAGGAATGTACCTCGGCGGCAAAATCGTGCGCGGGATCGGCGTTCAACTTATTGGCGTAGCGCGCGTAGATGAGGCCGTGGAGCATTAGCGAATTCAGCGGATAGAGCGGGCCGCGGCGCACAACGTGCGCGTATGTTGCGGAGTCACGATAAGTGATCCACTTCTGGCGGTCAGTACCAACGCCAGCGAAGGAATGATCATCGCCGCCGCGCCAGGTCGAGTCAGCGTAGCGAAGCCAAAAAGGCGATGGATGCGTGCCGGTGGTGAGATTGACGTAAAGATCGGGCTTGGCGGCGCGGAGATTGCCAATGAGGCTGATCATCGCGTCGAAGTCGCTATTGAATTGGCTGCCGGGATAAACGGTTGCAGCGTTGCCGGTGCCGTCGAACTTGAACTGGTTCACGCCATAGGCGCGCATCATGCGCATGCACACGGAGCGAAAGCGCTCGAAATAGCGCGGTCCGGAGAGCACAAACCCTTCGGCATTTTCCTCGTAGCCGTGCTGCTTTCCGTAAGCGAGGCGCTGCTTGCGCGGGCCGTCATAGCCGCCCCAGGGCGAAAGCCAGACGCCGGGTGCGGCTGCATATTTTTTCGCGGCTTTTTGAACGGGCGCGAAACCTTGCGGGAAGCCAGAATTGAAATTCCAAAGGGAATTGTGATTGTCCCAGCCATCGTCGAAAAGAAAAGAATCGAGGACGACGCCGCGGCGTTCATGCAATTCCTCGCCAAATGCGGCGATGACGTCGAGCGCGCGGGATTGATTGTAGGGAGTGAAGTAGCCGAGGTCGTACCAGGAATTGTAGTGGAGGAAGGTGCGATAAGGATGAGCGCGTTCGCGCTCGATGTAGCGCAAGAAATCGCGACGGATCTGGCCGTCACGCGCCACGCCGATAACGCAAGAATATGAGGCCGAGCGGCCGCGCTCGAGCGGCAATTGGCGAGCGAGAGCGCATGAGACGCGTGCGCGTTCGACGGCGTTCTGCGAAAGAGGATGCTCGAAGCCGCAGAACCAGTTGGCCGCGGTCACCGGCGAACCTTTGACGGTTCCGACGGTCGCAGCGGCAGGAGCGTCGAAGTCGAGAAGCACAATTTTGGCGATTGGCAAATTGTTCGCGATAGGCTTCAGAGTTACTTCCTGGCGAATGTAGTGCGAGCCGTCGCGAAGAACGGCGCGCCAGAAAACACGCACGCGGCGCTGAGCGTCTTCGAGCGCAACTTCTATCGCGCGGCCGGGCAAACGGTCGGAAAAACGAGCAGCGCTGAGATTGGGCTGCAATTCTTCGGCGCGTGGGGCTTGGAGAAGGCGCATCGCGGGGGATGCGATTTGGGAACCGTCGGCGAGCACAAGCGAAAACACAGGCTGGGGGCCGGCGAAGGATTGAGCCGAGCGCGGATTTTCGATGCGCAAAAGTCGCAGACCAGTTGGCGACATTTCCCAATTTGCGGCGATGGCGTCATTTTTCAAGGAAATGGTTTTTCCAAGGATGCTTGCCTGCGTCACATTTTGTGGGCTGGCGAGCCCGAGCGCGCCGGACGATTTGGCCCACGCCGCGATTGCCGGCGAGCTTCCCAACAGAAGTGAGGCCTCTCTCAGAAAATCGCGGCGAGTGAGTGGTGCTGGAGATTTCCAAATTCCTGCCCCGGCGAATCTGTCGTTCTCGTTCACGAGTGCCTCTCGAAAAGCAATTAGCAATGTAACTGAATTCGTCCTGGACCGGCGCCAGAAATGAGGAACTCGCTTGCGCCGGATCTGTGCGGATATTTTGTGCGATAGTGCGCCGCCCAGGCATCACGAAATTCTTTTGCGCGCGCCGAAGGAACCAGCGCCCAGACGCTGCCTCCGAATCCGGCGCCGAATGCCGAAGCAGCAAGCGCGCCGAGGGCGCGGGCCGAACGAGCGAGTTCGATGGTCTCGGGAATTTGATTACCCAGATGAGTTTCCGCGAGGGATTCGGAACGGTCAACGAGTTTGCCAAAAGCCGGCAGATCTCCTCGCGAGAGCACTTGCGACGCCGCTGGAACGATTTCGGAGCTCTCCTCGACAAATTGTGCGAGGCGTTTCAGCAGAACTTCAGGAGGGAATTCAGCGTCCGCTGATTCGCGAACGATTTGGAAAAGACGTTCGCGGGAGCTCGCGCCGGAGGTGAGTACGGCACCGAGCGAAGGATCGTCGCGCTTCGTGGCTGCCCGCCAAAGAGCGAAGATTTTACGCGCGGCGAGCGAGCAGCGGTTGTACGAATCGCGCGCCGCGCCAATCTTGTCGGCCTCGACGCCGCTCGCTGCGATGACGAAGCAATGCTGCTCAGGCATGCGAATTTCGCGTTCCAGCCGGGGAGGACAAAAAGAATACTGCCGCAAATGTCCCGTGCGGCAGCAGAGAATGGCGGTATGGTCTTCGCTTCCGCCCAGCGTACCCACGCCGGTATCGCTGGAAAACGAGGCGAACTCGAAGCCATTCTCGACGGCGGCAAGATAGCTGGCCAGCTCTTCGCAGGTGCGAATGGCGCGTTGATAAACGTCTATTTGCGAAAGGGAATTGATTTCCGCCAAGGCGGAAAAAATAGCGATGACCAGAGCGCTCGAGCTGCTTATGCCGGAAGCGCGCGGCAGGTCACTCGAAAAAATAATTTCCGCTCCGGTGCGGGCCTTGGGAAAATCGCGTGCGATGCGGCGAGCCACGGTTACGGCGTAGCTGGACCAATGGCCGGAGGAAATTTCCTGGTGCGGCTCGAAGGCGAATCGCGTCTCGAGATTACGCGCCGCGTCAATCACATGAATTTGCGCATCGGCGCGGGGCACGGCCGCCAGACAGATTCCGCGTTCGACGGCGCAAAGCAAACTGCGGCCCCCGGCATAATCTGTGTGCTTGCCCAGCACTTCGATGCGGCCTGGGACGAAAAATGCGCAAGGATGGTCCATTGAGCCATCGCGCAGGGCGCGCAATTCCCGCAGCACGTTTTCGAAGCGTGCGGATCGCGCCTGCGCGTCGGCTGAATTCATGCCGGCGGAATGCAACTGCCCGACGAAGCGAGTCACAATTGCACCATGATGTGCAGACTCATGGATCGCGTGCGACATTGTGCGGCATAGGCCGGATTACGAGCGGAACGCAGGGAAGTTGTACATTCACAATGGCGCATAATCGCTCACGCGCCGACTGCCAGGAGCGGATCAGTCTGGTTGATGGCCAAGGACGAGACGATGAAGAGCACCACGCCGTCGGCGGGGCTGCTGGCGGTCTGCAGCACCCGTCCTTCGCAATCTTTTATGCAGCCGAGGTTCTGGCCGGCTTTCACTTTTTCGTTCACCGCGATTGCCGGATACCAGAAGCCCGTATGTTCGCTGCGGAGCCAGAGAAATTGCTCGAGCAGCGTGAACGAGACTGGCTGCGGCGCGCCGCCGGGGAGCATGTCGAGATAGCGCATTAAGCGGTGGAGGCCAGTGGTGTGCCGGGCTACATGGGTGGGCGTCCAAATTCCCTGGCCACCGGATTCAGCCAGGATGGAAGGAATGCCAGCCCGCGATGCGGCGCAAAACGTTGAGCCGGGCGTTTCGCTGCAAACGAGAAAATGGATGCCAAACATTTTGGCCATTTCGAGGGAGATTTGGTCGACGCGTTCGTCGCCGCTGCGGAAAAAAATGGTAAAGGGGACGAGTGCCTCGATTAAATCGCCACCGTGCAAGTCCACGTAGTATTCGGCATGGGAGATAACGTTGCGAAAAACCCAATCGGCGATTTGTTCGGAGGCAGTGCCACACGCGTTGCCGGGGAAAACGCGATTCAAGTTGCGCCCATCGAAAGGGCAAACGTAAATTGAGCGGGCGGTGAAGGCGGGCATGTTCATCACCGGCACCACGATGACGCGGCCGCGGAGAGTTTGCGGATCGAGGGAGCGGCCCAGCTCGAGCGCCGCAGCGATGCTGGCGTATTCGGCGGCATGGACCCCGGCGGTCACGACGAGCGTTGGGCCGTCGGAGTTGCCGTTGATGAGCCACATGGGGAGGCTGTATGGCTGGCCTTCCACTGGAAATTCGTTTAAGCCGTAATGTTTCTCACCCGGGGCGGCGGAAAGGGTTCCGACTTTCAAGAGTTGACTGGACATGGCGTGCTCCTTATCAATTGCGTCTACTTGCCTCCGTCGATGGACAGCGTTTGGCCGGTAACCCAGGCGGCGTGCTCGCTGGCAAAAAACAGCACGCCATTGGCGATGTCCTGCGGCGACCCGAGCCGCTTCAATGCAATATTATCAACGAGCTTCCGCTGGCCCTCTTCGCCGTATGACTGCCATTGTTTTTCGGTGGTGGGATTGGAGCGCACAAAGCCGGGCGCGATGTTGTTCACGGTGATTCCCCAGGGGCCGAGTTCATGAGCAAGCTGGCGCGTGAGGCCGATTTGTCCGGCTTTGGCCGAGGCGTATGCCTGAATACCGGTGAGACTGATGCCGAGTCCCGCGCCGCTGGAGATATTGATGATGCGGCCAAAGCGCGCTGCCTTCATCGCCGGCGCAACTGCCTGGCTGCAGTAGAACGCGCCATCGAGATTGACGGCGAAGATGGCGCGCCAGTCGGCTTCCGATATTTCTTCGAGGGGGCGGCCGATTTGGCCAAGCACGCCGCCCGCGTTGTTCACGAGGATGTCGATGCGAGCGAAGGTTTTCAGCGTTTGAGCAACCATGGCGTGAACCGCGGCGCGATCGCTCACGTCGAGCAGGCAAGTTTCGAGCGAGGTGGATTGTTCGTTTCCGAGGCGTGCCGTTTCTTTGAGTTCGCCCTGCAAAACATCGCAAGCGATTACTTGCGCGCCGAGCTTGGCAAAGTTAAGCGCGATAGCGCGACCAAAGCCGTGCGCGGCTCCGGTGACGATTGCGGTTCGGCCATCAAAACGGAATTGCATCAGAATGCACCGCGTCTCGAATGCTTGCTCTTACAAGAATATAGAACACACTTACAATTTAGATTCTCTCAGTCGCGAGTCTTTCAGGCATGCCAGATTATCCATCGACTGAGAACGAGCGCCGCTCTCGACTTCACGCATGAGCGATACGAGGCGTGCAACGTGAGGAATCGCGACTCCACAAAGCCGCGTCAGCTTCAGAATGGGCGCGAACTGCGCGTCGCACTCGGTCTTGCGATGATGAATGGCGATATCGCGCCAAATGCCGCTGTGCGTTTTCGCCGAGCGACGATTAAACGCAACCATCGCATCGAAGGAAGCATTGATGGCCGCGCTGCTTCCATGCGCACCGAAAGCCACAGGCTCATAGCCGTTGAAGCCCATTGGAGTGACGCCCTCGGCGGCGGCAACAGCCATGACTTCGCGTGCGAGCACCGTGAGGACGGGTCGCGCGTCTTGGAAATCGAGCACCTCGACAATGCTGGCCGGAGTGAGCGCGCTCGCAAAAAGCAGAGCGCCGTAGCCCATTTTGCCCCAGAGGTAGCCCCAAATGTTGTCAGTAGTGATCGCGGCGGGCTCGAAGTGAAGGATCGAGCCATGGATCCTCGCAAGACGCTCGGTGTGGCGACCATCCAGTTCGCCGAGCACCACAGCGCCGCGGCCGCCGAAGTGGACAATGCCAGGCTCGAGCACGTCGGCGCCAAAATTGATGAAGGCGCCCATGGTGCGCTCGGGTCCAAACGCGTCGGCGATGGCCAGCTCATTGAAGCCGTTCTGGAGCGAAACGACGATGCCGTTTGCGGCGAGATACGGCGCGAGTTGCTTGACGGCCGCCTCCGTGTGCAGCGCTTTCACGCAAAGGAAAATCGTATCCCAGACGCCTGCAATTTCGCGGGGCGTGTATGCAGGCAGCGGTTGCACAAAGGACTCAATTGGTCCGGTGATGGCCATGCCTTTTTCACGGATGGCGCGGACGTGAGCGCTGTTCGTGTCCACGACGGTGATGTCCAAGCCGGCGCGACGCAGATAGGCGGCCACCGTGCCGCCAATCGCTCCTGCGCCCCATACGAGAATGCGCTCAGGCGCGTTGTTAGCTGCGGTATCGCTGGTTACATTCACGGGCATCGGAACGGCACGAGCATCCTCGCGACGCTCATGGCGTCCACCTCTTGGAATTTTTATGCCACGCGCATCAGTCCCGCTGCGCGGAATCACAGGCGCGTGGTTATGGTTTCGAGGCCGTGCGCAGATGGGCCTGTTTCCGCGCGCCACAATGCAAACGCGCATAATACCGCGAGCACTGCGATTCCCGTGAACATCAATAAGCCGGCACGGTAGCCCGCGGCATTCCTGGCGCTGGCGAGCCAGCGATCGTTGGCCCAGCCGATCAGCAAATTGATGATGACGAGACCGGCCTGCTGCACAGTGTCCAACATTCCATTGGCCAATCCCAGGCGCGATTTGTCCACCACGTAGACAAGCGCAGGCCACATCACCGCGGGCACTAGCGCGAACGCTACGCCCATCATGGCCATGGGAATTGCCGCCGGAATGTTCGTGAAGCCGAGCATGGGAAATACCGGCACGATGAGCAGCGAGCCAAACATCATCAGCAGCGAGCGATGCGCGTAACGGTCCACGAGCAGGCCGAAAAGCGGCATGCCTACAAGGGAGAAAAATGGCTCCATACCGACCAGAAGCGCTGCTGTCTGCGGCGTGACGTGGCGCGCGTCGATCAGAAATTTTTGTCCGAATGTTTCAAATGGGAAAATGCAGCCGTAAAACGTGAGACATAACGCGGCAATCAGCCAAAACGATTTGTTGAATTGAAAAACTTCGCGCAGCGGGATGTTCGTGGCTCGCGCGGTATGCCCCAAAGTGAAGCGGCGTTCGCCGCGCGCGTCGACCTTCCAATAGAGGACTGCGCCGAGCAGGCAGAGCGCGCCGAAGCCGACGCCAATGAGCAGCGGCCAGCGCCAGTAGGTGTACGCGTGGGGCGCCCATGCCGGTGAAACTTCAGCGCTGAACGAGCCGAGCCGCGCCGCCGATGCGCGCAGGCCATATGCCAGGCTCAGCTCTGTATTCCAAAACCAACGGGCCACACCGACATTGGCGGCCAGCTGCAGCGCTTCGCCGCCTGCGCCCACCAAAAGGCGCCCCGCGACCATGACGCCGAGACGCGGGCTGAGCGCGGTGACGACAAGGCCGATGAAGACCAGCACGCCGAAAATCGAAAGCGACTTGCGCGTTCCCAAGCGGTCGATGAGAACGCCGCAGACGAGCATGGCGACGATGTTAGGGAGGCTGTAGACGGCCTGCATCCAGCCGATGTCGGTATTCGAGAAGTGCAGTTGGCGGCTGAGCAACGGCGCGAGCGGCGCAATGTAGTCGAAAGCGTAGTAGCCGCCATAGGAAGCGATGCCGATGACGGCGAGAATCAGCCAGCGCGAGCGGCGCGACGGCGCGGGTTTGTCGATGACGCGTTCGGTCAAAGCGTCGGACATCTACAGGTACCTCGTACCTCTACACGGCCTGTTTACACAAAGAAATTTTCTCCCGCACGCACTGGCCGAAGTTTCATCACAAAGAACGCAAATTGCCACACCGGCTTCCGACCTCCTGGGCTTTGCGACGCGGCGCGCACGGGCCGCTGAATCATCTCACAGAACGTGGGGCTCTAAAATGGCGGGACCTTTATGCTGGTCAGAAATTTGTCGCACGCTTTTCAGGAGGTCGGAACCCGAAAGCCGGTGTGGCAATTTGCGTTCTTTGTAAGGGCATGGCTTCAGCCGTGTCGTAACGGCCGAGATATGCTGCGGATTCAGTCGCTCCGGGTATTGGTCCGGGATGGCGTAGGCTCGAGAATGAATCTGCAATCCGCCTGTAAATGCTGCATCCACCGCGCGCAGTGCGCTTGTTAATTCCGCGCAATTCCTGAATAATGGATGCTCGCGGCATTCTTGCCGCGCACTCCCTGGCGCTATGGTGCAATGGTTAGCACGCGGCCCTTTCAAGGCCGAAATACGGGTTCGACTCCCGTTAGCGCTACCATGACCTTCGACAAAATCGCTGACGCTGCGAATCTCGCAGGACATCTGAAAATGAAAGGCGCAAAAGTGGAGAAGTGCGCCGAGTGTGTGTACACTGCGGGAATGAAGACGTGGCCTACGTGGATTTCTCTTGCCCTTGTAGCTGTCGCCTTCGGATTTCTTCTTTTTAACGGGAACCGCGCTTCTGGATGGAGTGCGCATGAGATCATCGGTATGGCGATCGCCGTGCCGGCGATTTGTTTGTGGGCCCTGGCGCGCGTGCAGCTGAGGAAATCATTCGCCGTCAGCGCGCAAGCAAAAGAACTGGTAACACGCGGGCTATATTCGAAGATTCAGAATCCGGTGTACGTATTCGGCGGCATTGTTTTGGCTGGCGTCATCGTCTATTTCAACAGGCCATGGTTTTTCCTGATTTTCCTGATCGTCATTCCCATGCAGGTGATGCGCATCCGCAATGAGCGCCGCGTACTCGAAGCGAAATTCGGCGAGGCCTACCGCGAATACCGCCGCCGCACGTGGTTCTGAAAAGGGCCTGAAATTGTGTGAAATTCTCCGCCTGCACAAATGTCCAGAGACCAAAACGCGACCCTGAAGCTGCTGGAAGAGCTGATCGCGATTGACTCCGTAAATCCGTCGCTCGTTCGCGGCGCTTCGGGAGAGCAGCGCGCGGCGGAGCACGTGCAGAAATTCCTGCGCGCGCACGGCGTTGTGGCGGAACTGGAAGAAGCGGCGCCCTGTCGCCCAAATGTTGTGGCGCACATTGGTCCCCCGAACGCCACGCCCTCGCTGATGCTCGTTGCGCACATCGATACCGTCGGCGCCGGGGATATGCGAGAGCCGTTCACGCCGCGCATTCGCGACGGAAAACTCTACGGACGCGGTGCGCTGGACATCAAAAGCGGCGTCGCGGCCATGTGCGCGGCGGCGGTGAGCATCGCGCGCGATGTCGCGAGCGAGAATTTGCGACTAGCGCGGCCTTTTATGATCGCCACGGTGGTGGACGAGGAATGCAACAGCATCGGCACTCAGGAACTGTTGCGGCGTGGGCGCAGCGCGGAGTTCGCGGTTGTGCTGGAGCCCACGGATCTGCAATTGGTGGTGGCGCACAAAGGCTACGCTTGGTTTGAAATTGTGACGCACGGACGGGCCGCGCATGGCAGCTTGCCGTCCGAGGGCCGCGACGCGATTCGCATGATGGGCCGCGTGCTGGTGGCGCTCGATGAACTCGAAAAGAAGATGGCGGCTCGCGCGCCGCATCTGCGCCTGGGGAATGCGTCGCTGCACGCTTCGCTGATTGAGGGCGGGCAGGAGCTTTCCAGCTATCCTGCCGAGTGCCGTTTGCAGCTCGAACGCCGCATGCTGCCGGGCGAGA
>DASYYQ010000117.1:0-11052 GCA_035933545.1 Candidatus Acidiferrales bacterium
CTGCACGAGCTGCATCACCGCCGTCCAGGTGAAAAGCTTGGAGACCGAGCCGACGCGAAAAAGCGTGGTCGCCGGTGAAACAGGCGTTTTCTTTTTCAGATCCGAGTAGCCATAACCTCTGGCGAAAATCACTTTGCCGTCCTTGACCACGGCGACCACCATGCCGGCGATGTCGTCGCGCTCGATGGAGAGCGGAGCAAGCCCGTCAAAAAACGCGCTGAGGTCCTGCGGCGTCAGTTGCGCCGGGGTTTCCTGCAGCGCTTCTTCTGAAATCGCGGGCGACGCGGAAGCAGCTTTTTTTTCGGCGCGTTTTACCTTCGGCAATTTGGGCGCAGGCCCGGTGCGCTTTTGCTGGCCGTTCGCCGCGGGTTGCCGCGGGTTCATCGAATGGCTGGTGAGCGGGAGGAGCAGCAGCGCGGGCGCGAGCAGGGCCAAGGCGAGCACGGCTTTTCGCGTGGGCAGGGCGGCGACGGAAGCATTGCCGGTGGCGCTCGGGGCGCCAGCCGCAAACGCACCATGGAACAAATGTTTCACCCTGCGGCCGCATCGTTGCCAAATGTGCCCAAAGCGCTGCGTGTGATCGAGCATGTGCCGTCGTCTCCTGTTCAAGTTAATTGGTGGGGGGAATGTACATTCGGAATGGCGCCACGTCAACACCTTACGCAAACTACGCGCGCTGCAAAGAGTTTCACGGCGCTTGCGTATGCGTGCCGCGAATTTTGCGGCGGCGCCGGCGAATCAGGACGAGTGGCGGGCGGCGGGGCGGTTGAAGTGCAGGAAGCGCTCCATGATGAAGTCGCCGGTGATGGCTTCGCCGCTGAGCATCATGGCCAGCAGTTCGCCGCCGAGGACTTCCGGGGCGATCACCATATCGGGCTGAACGAGCATAATGCGCTCCATGTGCTTGCTGTCATTGATGGCGACCACGGTTTTGGCGCGGCCCTTGAGTTCCCTCACAGCGAGAACAATGAAAGCGTTGTCCGAGTCATCCACGCGCATGGCGAGGACCGCCTGGGCTTCATCCGCGTTCGCCTGGCGCAAAGTGTCCAGCGAGTTGGCGTCGCCGATAATCACGTCGGCGGGATCAATGTCGGGAGATTCCGGCGCTTTGGGCAGAATGAAAATCACGTCCTGCTCACGCTTTTTGAATTCGCGGTAGGTGTTGTAGGCGAGGGGCGTTGCGCCAATCACGATGAAATGTCCACTATGCTTCATGCGTTTCTCCTTCCGGGTGGTGAGGCGGCTGATCAAAGGCGAGGCGATGGCGGTGACCGAGGTGGCGAAAACCGTCAGGCCGAGAATGATAATCGATGTGGTGAAAAGCCGGGCTTCGGTGCCTTTGGGAAGAATGTCACCGTAGCCGACGGTGGCCATGGTGACCACGGAATAATAAAACGCGGTGACTAAATCCTTGATGGGCGGCTGGAATTCATTGCCCAGATAGAGGCTGCCGAAAATGGCGTAGATGAGCAGCAGCAGCGTGCTGGTGACGGCATAGAGCGTGCCGGCGGCAAGGCTGCGACGGTCGAACCAATGGTAGGAAAGCAAAAGCGTCACGAGCAGGAAGGCGTCGTAGTAGATAAATCCGGGATGGCTGAAATGTCCAATGATGATGCCGCTGAGAATCATGCTCGCGGTCAGTAAAATGGCGATGGTCCATGCGAAGCGCGAACGGAATAGCAGGCCTATGGACATGATCAGCATGGCCACGCCGGCCAGAACGAACGGCATGCTCGAGGGATTGAAATTCAGTATGTTTTCGGGGAAATTCGCAAGCAGAGTGTGGCGCTGCACGTTGACGATTACGGACAGAATCAGGAAGCCAGACCAGGCGAGCGCCAAAGCCAGCGGAACGTGCGGGAACCAGTAGCGCACGCGCGCCACGCGTCCGGCATCGAGCAGATACTTTTTTAGCAGCGCCAGGCGACTGAAGCCGAAAGGCCAGCGGAGTATTTTCTTGGAGGATTTTGCGGCAGGCTTTTGTTCGAGCATGTGGAAAATTCCGGGCGCCCCATAATAGCAGGCCAGCCAGTTGCGCAGCTATGCTGATGTCACGGCAGGGATTGCGGCCAGTTTTCGTCCGGTCTCACAACCCTGACGGCCCGCCGCATAAGGCCTTACAAGCTACCGGTGACCGCCCGATTGCTTAGGCACCGGCGGTCTTTGATAGTGAGAGCGGAAACTAGCAGTAGCCCGGGTTCCCCCTCATCGGGCGCGCAGCAAAAATCGCAACACGTACGGTGGGACGGTATCTAATGTCTGCGCGAATGCCACGAATGGAAGATCGATCTCCAACCAGGATGGCTCTTTCACTCTCTTTGCTTGAAGCGCCGGAGACCACAGAAACCCTTGTCGTAGAAGACATTAGCCGGCATGGCGCGCGCGCTCTAGCCACGATTCCCTGGCGTCAGGGCGATCGCGTGTTGGCCAAGGCGGTAAAAGGGAGTTTCCAGGCTCATGGCCGGGTGGTCTATTGCAGACCAGTGGAAAATGCCATTGGCCGGTTCGCGGTTGGGCTCGAGTTTTTCTCTCCCAGCGGAAATTGGGAAGAGTGAAAAGAGCAGTCGATAGCTAGCAGTCGATAGCCGAAAGTTGAAGGGCTCCCAAGGGCTTAGTTCCGCGCGGACTTTTGCTAACGTCCGGCCAGCGACTCTCGCCTGCGTCCAAGGAAGACTGTTCGGTTCCGTAAAGGCCGCTCCCGTTAGCGGACACGCTGCTGGCCTTACCTGCCTCTACAAAGCATCCAACTCACTGATACGCTAATACTTGCATTAACTCGCCTTCGGAATCGTATGTGCATCGTGTTTCGTCGAGATTCGTTTGCCGGAGGGGGAGTGCGCCTATGAAGTCAGTGCTTCAGGACTTTCGCTATGGGCTGCGAGTGCTGCTGAAATCGCCAGGATTTACGGTAATCGCGATTCTCACGCTGGCGCTGGGCATCGGCGCTAACTCGACCATTTTCAGCTGGATAAGCTCCACTGTACTGAATCCGATTCCCGGCGTGACGAACTCCAGCGCCTACGCGGAGCTTGCGGCGGGTAAAGACGGCGATCCAAGCCCAATTTCATACCGGGACTACGTGGATTTGCGCGACCACAATCGCAGCCTCGCGAGCTTAATGGCGTTTTCGCTGTGGCCCATGGATCTGACGGGCAACAACAAACCGCAATTCGTTTGGGGCGACTTCGCTTCCGCGAATTATTTCGATACGCTGGGCGTGCGGCCATTTCTGGGACGGATGTTTGTGCCGGAAGAGGGGAAGCGGCCGGGCGGCGCGCCGGTGGTGGTGCTCGAATACGGGTTGTGGCAGACACATTTCGGCGGCGACCGCGGCATCATCGGCAAAACCATTCAGATCAACAAGCATCCGTTCACGGTGATTGGCGTAGCGCAGCCAGGGTTCGTGGGCACGCAGACTGGAACGCGCGCGCAGTTGTGGGTTCCGATGATGATGGTTGAGGAGTTCGTTGCCAACGATGAAAAGACGACGATTGGGACGGATCTGCTCAACGATCGCAATCAGACTTGGACGATGGAGATTGGCCGGCTGAAGCCCGGCGTGACGCACGAGCAGGCGCAGGCCGATCTAAGCAGCCTCTACGCGCAAATTTGCAAAGAGTATCCTGACTCGCACGGCGGCGCGCAGGTGGCGACGCTGTATCCGATGTGGCGCGCGCCCTGGGGCGCGAACTTCTATCTCAACAAGCTCCTTTTCGCGCTGATGGCGATTGCCAGCGTAGTTCTGCTGCTGGCGTGCGCCAACGTGGCCAATCTGCTGCTGGTGCGCTCGGTGTCGCGTCGCCGCGAAATGGCCATTCGGCTCTCGATCGGCGCCACACGCTGGCGGCTAGTGCGGCAACTGCTGGCAGAGAGCTTGACGCTGGCGCTGTGCGGCGGCGGCGTCGCCATGCTCATCACGCTGTGGACTTCCGGCGTTTTCGGCAGCTTCATTCCGCCGACGACGGTGCCGATTTACATGAACTACCACGCGGACAGCGCCGTTTTTTACGTCACGCTGGCAATTTCCGTGCTGACCGGATTGATTTTCGGAATGTTGCCGGCGCTGCGATCTTCGAGCTTGGAGCCGGTGAACGTGCTGAAGGAAGAATCCGGCAGCGCCAGTGGAGGGCGCAAGAAGGCGCGGCTCTCCAGTGTTCTGGTGGTGGCGCAAATCGCCATGTCGCTGCTGCTGCTCGTTTGCGCGGGGCTTTTCATTCGCAGCTTCCGCGTGAAGGAGCAATTCAATCCCGGATTCAATCCGCAGGGAGTGTTGCTGGAAACCTACGATCTCGGCGCGGTGGGCTACACGGAGCAGGCGGGCATCGAATTTGACCGGCAACTGCTGGCGAAGCTCGATGCCATTCCCGGAGTGCAGTCCACGGCATTGGCGAGCTGGATTCCGATGAGCATGACCATCAGCCGGACGCACGTGGACGCGCAGGGATACGTTCCGCGACTGCACGAGTCGATGGCAATAGACGTCGCCGACGTCAGCCCGGATTATCTGCGAACCATGCAGATTCCGCTGGTTTCGGGGCGCGAATTTGCGATGAGCGACACGGATAAATCGCAGCTGGTGGCCATGGTGGATCAGGAATTCGTGAAGCGTTACTGGCCGAAAGGCATGGCGCTTGGCGAGCGCGTGCGCGTGGATGGCAAGTGGTACACGGTGGTGGGCGTCACCGCGAACTTTGACACCGCCGGTATCGGGGAGCATCCAAAGCCGTTCGTCTATCTGCCTCTGCTCCAGAACTACAGCTCACGCGTGGCCATTCATTTGCGGGTGGCCGGAAATCCGCTTGGATACGCGGGCGCCGCCGAAGAGGCGGTGCATTCGCTGGACGCAGGCCTGCCGCTTTCCGATATTTCCACGCTTGAATCGCGCATCGAGCTGAGCACCACGCAGCAGCGCATTGGCGGGGTTTTCGTCGGCGCGTTTGGGCTGCTGGCGCTGATTCTGGCGGTCGTGGGAGTTTACGGCGTGCTGGCATACGCCACGAGGCAGCGCAGGCACGAAATTGGCATTCGCATGGCGCTGGGCGCGCAGCCGGGCGGCATTTTCGCGCTGGTGCTAAGGCAGGGCGCGATTCTGGCGTTCACAGGAATCGCCATTGGCTTGGCGCTGTCGTTTGCGGTTACGCGATTGCTGGCGCACGCCGACGTGCTTTTTGGCGTCAGTCCAACGGACCCGGTCACCTACGCGTTGGTCGGCGCTGTGCTGCTCGGTGCCGCGCTGCTGGCGTGTTACCTACCCGCGCGCCGCGCCTCGAAGGTCGATCCCATGGTGGCGCTGCGGTACGAGTAGGTTCCGTAGGGGCGGGGCTTGCCCCGCCCGGGCGACCCAAGGGGCGCCCCTACGAGATGCGCAAAACGGCGTGGAATCTTTTGCTGGCCGCTGAGCACTGACCACTGAGCACTGAGCAATGCGGGCGACCCAAGGGTCGCCCCTACGAGCAGAGTAACTGGAGGTGAGCGATGAACACGTTGCTGCAGGACGTGAGATACGCGGTGCGGATGCTGATGAAGGCGCCGGGGTTCACAGCAATTGCGGTGCTCACGCTGGCCCTCGGAATTGGCGCGAACACGGCAATTTTCTCGGTGATTAATTCCGTGCTGCTCGAGCCGCTGCCGTTCAAAAACCCCGCGCAACTGGTTGCGCTGCGCGAAACGGAGAGCGCGCCGGGGAATTTTCCGCTGGATGGCGCGGACTATCTCGATTGGGAGGCACAGAACAAAACTTTCGCTTCGATGAGCCTCATCAGCTATTCGGAGGGTCGCAATGCCAGCGGCGCGGGCGAGCCGGAAGTGGTCTCCGTGCGCGAAACGCAGGCGAATTTTTTCGACACGCTGGGCGTGCAGCCGTTGATTGGGCGGACGTTTGCGAAAGGGGAAGACGTCGCGGGAAAAAATCACGTGGCCATTCTGAGCTACGGTTTTTGGAAACGCCATTTCGCCGGCGACCGCAGCGCGCTGGGCAAGACCATCGAGCTGAATGACCAGGCGTACATGGTCATTGGCGTGATGCCCCCGCGGTTCAACTATCCCGCGGCGACGGACATCTGGACGCCTTTCAACATGAATTCGGAGCGCATGCACGAGCGGGGCTCGCACTGGGCCGGCGCGATTGGACGGTTGAAAAATGGGGTGACCATCGCGCAGGCGCGCGCCGATTTGCTGGCCATTTCCGCGCGCATCAACAAGGAATATCGCGCGGCAAACGACCAGGACATCCATTCATTAGTTTTTCCGCTGAAGGACTATCTCGTGGGAAGTTCGCAGGGGATGCTGCTGATTTTGCTCGGCGCGGTGGCGCTGGTGCTGCTGGTGGCGTGCGCGAATATCGCCAATTTATTGCTGGCGCGTTCGACGGGACGCGTACGCGAAATGGCGGTGCGCGCGGCGATGGGCGCCGGCCGGTGGAGATTGGCGCGTCAACTGTTGACGGAAAGCGTTTTGCTGGCGCTGTGCGGCGCCGCGGTTGGGCTCTTCGGCGCATGGTGGGGCGTGTCGCTGCTGCAGGCGGCGCAAACGTCGCCGATTCCACGCGTCAATCCGGTGCAATTGAGTGTGCCAGTGCTGCTTTTCACGGTGGGCGTGAGCATGCTGGTGGGAATTTTGTTCGGACTCGCGCCGGCGCTGCACACTTCGCAACTCGATTTGAGCGAGGAGCTGAAGTCGAGCGCCAATGCCGTGGTGAGCGCGACGGGGCGAGGCCGCGCGCTGCGCAACGCGCTCATTGTGGCGGAAATTGCCGTGTCGCTGGGGCTGCTGGTGGGCGCGGGGCTTTTGCTGCGCAGCTTCGCGCGCATGCGCTCCGCGAATATCGGCGTAGACCCGCACAACGTGCTGACCATGCGCATCAATCTGCCAGCGGCGCGGTACGACAGCGGCCAGAAGGAAATGCAGTTTATTGACCAATTGATTTCGCGCATCGATCAGATTCCTGGCGTCGAAGCGTCCAGCGTTTCCACGGTGATGGCCCTCGAAGGCGGCTGGAACGGCTACATCGCCGTTCCCGGCGTCACCAATCCGAAATTGGCTAACGTGCTGGTTGAAGACAATTACATCACGCCGCAATACTTCAAGACTTTCGGGATTCGCCTTATCGAAGGCCGCAATTTCACGGAAGAGGATGTGCGGCAGGCGTCGGATGAGGGCGAGAAGCTCGTTGCTGTGCAGAAGGAAGTGGACAAAAACCCGAAGACGAAGGTGCCGGCTAGTTTTTCGTATCCGGTGATTATCAACGAGACGATGGCCAAGCTCTTCTGGCCAACTCAGAATCCCATCGGCAAATCGTACACAGATTTTGGCGGCGGGCCGCGCGAGATTGTGATCGGCGTGGTGAGTGATGAGAAACAGATACGCATCGGACGCGAGTCCGCGCCGGAGAATTATGCGCCGCTGCCGCTGGAGCTGAGTTTTTCGCCGGGGTTCGACGGCATCGTTTCGCTGAAAACGAAAATGGCGCCGGCGGGCGCGCTGAGCGAAGTGCGTCGCGCGGTGCTCAGCCTCGACAATACGATTGGCGTCTATCACGTGCGCACCATGGAGGATGTGATTGCGGAAAACATGCAGGACACCACTCAGCTGACGTTTTTGCTGGGCGTGTTCGCGACGCTGGCGCTGGCGCTCGCAGCGGTGGGGCTGTACGGCGTGATGTCGTACGTGGTGACGCAGCGCACGCACGAAATCGGCATTCGCATGGCGCTGGGCGCGCAGCATAGCGATGTGTTGCGCATGGTGATTGTGCAGGGAGCGAAATTGATTTTGCTGGGCGTGGTGATTGGAACGGCGGGCGCGCTGGGGTTGACACAGGTGATTTCCGCGTCGCTTTTTGGCGTGACGGCGACGGATCCGGCGACGTACGTGGCCGTTGCGGTGTTGCTGACGATTGTGGCGCTGGTGGCGTGCTACATCCCGGCGCGCCGCGCCGCGCGGGTGGATCCCATGGTGGCGCTTAGGTACGAGTAGGTTTCGTAGGGGCGGGGCTTGCTCCGCCCGGGCGACCCAAGGGTCGCCCCTACGAGATGCGCAAAACAGCGTGGAATCTTTTGCCGGCAGCTGAGCACTGGCTACTGAGCGCTGACCACTCGTCAAAGAGGAGGAGCGAAATGAACGCACTGTTTCAGGGCACGAAGTACGCCATACGCATGCTGATGAAGGCGCCCGCCTTCACGGCGATTGCGGTGCTGACGCTGGCGCTGGGCATTGGCGCGAATACCGCGATTTTCTCGGTGGTGAATGCGCTCTTCCTGCATCCTATGGGCGTGGCGCATCCGGAAAGCGTGGTGGTCGAGCGCGCGCGCTATCTAAAAATCGGACTCAACAACATTGTGGTTTCCGTCCCCGATTACGCGCAGATGCGCGACAGCACGAAGCTCTTTGCGGCCGCGGCGCTTGAGCAGGACAGCGACTTCGATTACACCGGAGGCAGCTATCCGGTGGACCTCCAGGGCGCGCAAGTGTCCTGGCAATGGTTCGACGTTTTCGGCGCGAAGCCGGTGCTGGGCCGCGCGTTTACCTCCGCGGAAGATCAGCCCAACGCCAATCACGAAGTGGTGCTCTCGTACGGCGCGTGGCAGCGCTGGTTCGGCGGCGACGCGAGCGCGATTGGCCGCACCATCCAGCTTAACCAGCAGCCGTATCACATCATCGGCGTGATGGGTCGCGATTTTCACTGGCCAAATCCTCAGACGCAGCTTTGGTCGCCGCTGGGTTTGCCGGCGAGCAAATTCGCGCCGGACAACACATTCAACGAAAGTTATCTGGCGGTGGCGCGTTTGCAGCCGGGCGTCACGTTCGCGCAGGCCAATGCTTACATGGGCATTTTGACGGCGCGGGTGACGAGCAATCCGGCAACCGTATACGCAAAAGATGCGCAGTGGAGCATCTTCCTGATGCCTTTTGCCGATTACGTTTTCGGCAATCTTGGCACGCCGATTCTGATTCTCGCCGGCGCGGTTGGATTCGTGCTGCTGATTGCTTGCGCCAACATCGCCGGACTTTTGCTGGCAAAGGCCGCTGGCCGCTCGAAGGAATTGGCGGTGCGGGCGGCGCTGGGTGCTACGCGCAAGCGGTTGATTGCGCAGGCGCTCGGCGAAAATCTTCTGCTTGGGATTTTCGGCGTTTGCGTTGGGCTCATCTTCGCGGCGTGGGGCCTAAGAGCGCTGCTTTTCGCCGCGCCAAAAGATTTCGCGACTGGCATGAGTTTCCCGCTTGACGGTTACGTGCTCGGATTCACGGCGCTGGTCGGAATCGTCGCCGTGCTGATTTTTGGCAGCGTGCCGGCGTGGCACATGTCCAAGGTGAATCCGTATGACGCGCTGCGCGAGTCGGGGCGCTCGTCGACAGGCAGCCGCGGGCGCCAGAATTTCCGCGCCTGGCTGGTCGCCGGAGAATTGGCGCTTGGGCTGGTGCTGCTCGCGGGCACCGGCGTGCTGCTGAAAAGCCTCTCGCGCACCGGCGAGGTAAATCCGGGCTTTAACCCGCGCGGAGTGATGACTGCGGCGCTTTCGCTGCCCAAGCAGCAATACGATAACGGTGATAAGCGTGCCGCGTTTTTCCGCGCGGTGCTCGGCCGCCTGCAGCATACGCCCGGAATCGTTGATGCCGGCGAGGGAGATCTCGTTCCGTTCATCGGCGCGAATTCGTCGGCGTCCTTCGCAATTGAGGGCAAGCCGGCGGCAGCGGGAAGCCCCGGGCCGCACGGCGACATCCGCCTTGTCACTCCCGGATATTTCACGGCGCTCGGCATTCCTCTGCTCAAGGGCCGTACTTTCACGGACGGGGACATCAAAGGCTCGCAAGGTGTCGCAGTGATTGACGATAATCTCGCGCGGCAGTACTGGCCGAACGAAAATGCCATCGGACAGAAAATTCGTAATGGATCCGAGGGCCCTTGGTCGACGATTGTCGGCATTGTCGGTCACATCCGATTTACCACGCTGGTTGGCGAGGAGACGTCCTCTGACATTTCGCAGAGCAGCTCGAAGGGCGTCTATTACTATTGCACCTACCAGCATGCCGACGATGCCACGCACGGATTTCTGATTACCAAATCGAATGCCGGCGCGGCTTCAGCGGAATCCGGGATTCGTGAAGCGGTGCACAGCGTGGACCCGAATCAGCCGCTCACGGATTTCAACACCATGGACGCGCGCATCGCCGAATCGCTTGGCCCGCAGCGCTTCGCCGCGAATTTGCTGGCGGTGTTCGCGGGGCTGGCGATTTTGCTCGCGGCGGTGGGACTGTACGGCCTCATCAGCTACAGTGTGGCGCAGCGAACGAACGAATTCGGCATTCGCATGGCGCTGGGGGCGCGGCCGGCGGACGTTTTGCAGTTGGTGCTGAAGCAGGGCGCGAAACTGGCGCTGATTGGCGCAGGCGCGGGCATCGTTGCGGGAATGATCCTCATGCGCGCAATGGCCAGCGTGCTATATGGCGTCAGTTCGGCGGATCCGTTGTCGTTCATCGGCGCAGCGGTGCTGCTGATGCTCATAGCGATGCTGGCGTGTTATTTGCCGGCGCGCCGCGCCACGCGCGTCGATCCAATGGTCGCGCTGCGCTACGAATAACGCCCTGTAGCTCATGTCCCGTCCCAATGGTGTTTATTGGGACTGACATGAGGCTTCTGCACGAGAGGAGGGTGTCATGGCGAAGATGGAGCGGGTGAGGGAAGCGGTTCACGGGAAGCTGGATTTGGACGATATGCAACGGAAATATGCGGCGGGCTGGCGGCTCGTGGCGCTGGAATGGGAACGCGAGTTGTCCGAGCGGGAACCTACGGTCGAACGCGCGACAGGCGAATTGGCGAGCGGCGCATCCCGTCGGGAATCTGCGCAGGAACATTTGGCGGCACGCGAATCGGAGCGCCGCGCAATACGCGAATTGCCGTTTGGGCTGCGCGTGGCGAGCGACTGCATGCACTTGGAGGAAGATCCCACGGAGATGCGCGCGCTGCGCACGTTGATGGAGCTGATCGTTCAGGATATTTCTATGCAGCGGATGGCCGAGGAGCTGAACCGCGCGGGATGCACCACGCGCGACGGCAAA
>DASYYQ010000134.1:0-4021 GCA_035933545.1 Candidatus Acidiferrales bacterium
TGCGTGGTTTTTCAGGAGGCTGGGGCTTCAGCCCCAGCGTAAGTCGCCCCAGATCAGGGGGCTTTAGCCCCTGAAGCAGCTTGAGTTTATACAACGAATTTCTGAATCACCACACTAGCCGCCGGATCGCCTGACCGCTTGGAAGGCACGCACTCAGAGAAGGCACGCACTCAGAAGAAAACTGCAAGCGGCCGCAAAATTTGCAGAAGCGGCGCTGCGGACTCTCACCACCGCTTCATGCCAGAAGGGCTGTCTTTCACCGTCGCAGGAGCAAACTCCCAGCCGCCGGAATTCTTCGCCGACACTTCTTACTCCCCAAATCCCAGCCCGTCAATCTTTCCATCAGCGGTGAGCCGCAGCGTCAGCGTAATCGTCGTGCCATATTCAAAATGCGCGCGATATTTGTAGGTGCGCACGCCATTCGCTTCCGTGCGGCTCAGCAGCTCCAATTTTCCCAGCGCGCCTTCATTTGCCAGGAAATCCTGCGCCGCTTTTTGCATGTCCGCGCCGAATTTCTTCTGCGCATCCGGCGTGAATTGCGACAAATCCAGGCTCCGCGCTGCGAGCCGCGCAATCACGTCGCGCAGCTGCGCCGTCACTTGCGGCTCCGTGTCTGCAATCGCTTTTGGCGGAGGCGGTGGCTTCAGCGCCGGAATATAGAATCCCGCTACCTGATGCGCGATTTTGTCCGGATTGGAATGCGCGGAATCCAGGTTCGTCAGCACAATCACCGTCAATTTGTCGTCCACGTAGCGGCAAATGGTGTCCGTAAATCCCTGCCACGACCCGCCGTGCTCGATCAATTTGTGCCCGTTCATCGTGTTGATGAACCAGCCAAATCCGTAATTCCCTTTGTTCGGTTTGCCCGCGTTCGGTCCGGTTTGATATTTCTGAATCGCCCACATCTCATCGAGCGAGGATTGCTTCAGCAATTGCGTCGTGTACAGCGCCGCGTCCCACTTCGTCAGGTCCAGCGCCGTGAAGTACAAACTGCCATCCGCGGTGGTATTCAGCGAGGGCGATACCCAGTCCTGATTTTTCCACTGGCCTTTCACGAGTTTATAGCCCGACGCGCGATTGGGGATGATGTCGCTCTCGCTGATCACCTGCGCTTTCATTCCCAGCGGCGCGAAAATCCGCTGATGCAAAAAATCGCCGTAAAATTCGCCGGTCACTTTGTGAATCAAAATTCCCAGCACCACGTAGCCAGTGTTGCTGTAGCTCCAGTCCGTTCCCGGCGGAAAATCCAGTGGAAACGATTCCGCGATTCTCAGCAGTTGGTCCTCAGTGTAATCTTTGCGAAAGTCGATGTCGCCCACGCCCGTGTAGTTCTTGAGCCCCGACTCGTGGCTCAGCAATTCGCGAATGGTGATGTCGTTCCAGCTGGCCGGCGCATCCGGAAAATATTTCGTGATTTTGTCGTCCAGGCCGATTTTTCCTTCTTCGGCCAGCATCATCACCGCCGTCGCCGTGAACTGCTTGCCAATCGAGCCTGACTCAAAAAACGTGTCGGTCGTCACCGGCGCGCGAAATTCCAAATCCGCGTAGCCGTAGCCTTTCGCTTTGATTACGCGGCCATCGAGCGCCACCGCGAGCGACAGCCCCGGAATCCTCTGCGCGTGCATCTGCTGCGTAATGTATTGGTCCACTTCACCGGAAATAATCGCGCCCTGCGGCGCCGGACGCACCTCCTGCGCCTGTTGCTGCCACGAATCGCGGTTCGCCTGCGCTTTCACGACGCGCACGCAGACTGCGCCCGTAAGCGCTGCCGCCATTGCCAAAATTGCCGCCAGCGCAGCGAATTGAATTTTTGCCGCGCCTCGGCCGCCTCTGCTTTTAACCGCCTGATTCATCCTGTCTGCCTCCGCAAAAGGGGACGATTGAAACTTGTTCTGCGCATCTGCCTCGCTTAGTGAAAAAACTCGCAAAAGCCTGCAAAATCTTAACGAAAAACGCCCGGAGAGAATCACCAAAGCGAATGCCTAAGGAAAAAAGATCATCGCGCCACTCGCGTGCGCGAACGGACTGAGGTTGGACGCCGCACTGTATACCGCGTCGCGCGCTTTTCCGCAAGCAGCGATGCCAAAAGGTGAATACGAGTGCGAAACAGTTCAGCGCACGTCGGCCTTTCAGCGCGACCTGAACTTCGCGAACAGCCTTCCCAGCAGTTGCACGATGAAAAATCGCGAAAGGGAAGCGCCGCCCGCGAACGGCAGCGTCGCCGCGGTCATCACTTCGCCGATTTCCGCCCTGGCTTTGTCTCGCGCCACGCGCTCCGCTTCATTCGACTTCATTGCCAGGTAGCTGGACCAGAAAAGATCCAGATTTTCGCCGCACGCATCGCACACTCCGCCGTGCGTTTGCGTATGCTCGCACTTCGGGCACTTGAAGATCAGCGTAGCGTGGCAATGCACGCAGAATTGCACGCCGTCCGCATTCGTCGCGCCGCATTTTGGGCAATTCATGCACTGATTTTACCGCGCGCTCGGCCGGCCACTCGCCCGTTGCTCCGCCGCTGTCGCCGTCTCGTCAACACCACAGCCGCCCGGCTCCTGTCGTTTTTCCTAGCGTCCTGTTTTCCCTGCGAGTATAAATCGCGTATTGTGCTTCGCTCTTTGATTTTCAAATGAGCACCGCCGCTGAAGGGACCCTTGGGTCTGGGCCAACGCCGGCGCCTCGCTCGCGACGCCATTCCCCACGCATTGCCGCACGCGGCAAACTTACCGTGCTCACGCTGGCCGCCGCCACTTACTTCATGGTCTCGGGCGGCCCTTACGGCCTCGAAGACATCGTCAAAATGGCGGGCTATGCTGGCGCCATCTCCATTCTGCTCATCACCCCGCTGCTCTGGAGCGTTCCCACCGCCATGATGGTCAGCGAACTTTCCAGTTCCATCCCAGAGGAGGGCGGTTTCTACATCTGGGTGCGCCGCGGCCTGGGCAATTTCTGGGGATACCAGGAGACGTGGCTTTCGCTGGCTGGCAGCATTTTCGAAATGGCGCTGTATCCGACGCTTTTTGTTGATTATCTGGGCCACTTCGCGCCCACGCTTACCGCCGGCCGTCGCGCCATCATCATCGAACTAGCACTCATCGTGGTTTGTACGCTGTGGAATCTGTGGGGCACGCGGGCAGTCGGCGAAGGATCTGTATGGATGTCGATCGCGCTGCTGTCGCCCTTTGTCGTGCTGGTTGCAGTCGCGTTGTCGCGGCACGTCACGTCAAGCGCTGCCAGCGTGCTGTCGCGCTTGCCGGTCGTGGCGGGCCATGTCGCGTCAAATGTCGTGGCTTCCGCCGCGACTGCACCCCACCCTGCCATCGGACACATCGACATCCTCGGCGGCATCCTCATCGCCATGTGGAACTATATGGGTTGGGACAACACGTCCACCATCGCCGAAGAGGTCGTCCGCCCTCAGCGCACCTTCCCGCTGGTCATGCTGCTGACCGTGTCTTTCATCACCGTCTCCTACATTGTGCCGGTGGCCGCCGCGGCGCACGCAGGCATCAGCCCAATAGGATGGTCCACCGGCGGCTGGGTGGACGTTGGCCGCGCCATCGGCGGCCAGTGGCTGTCCATCGCCATTGCCGCAGGAGGAGCCATCGGCGCCATCGGTACGTTCAACGCGCTCACCCTTTCGTTTTCGCGCCTGCCGCTGGTGATGGCGCAGGATGGCTACCTGCCCAAAATCTTCGCGCGCACGTTGCCAAAAACCGGCATGCCCTGGGTGGCCATCACCGCGTGCGCCGTCGGCTGGGCCGCGTGCCTGTTCTTGAACTTTGAACACCTGGTGATCATCGACGTCCTGATCACTGGCCTGAGCGTAATGCTGGAATTCTGGGCGCTCATCGCGCTGCGCATTCGCGAACCGAATCTCGCTAGGCCCTATCGCGTTCCGGGAGGCCTGCCCGGCGCGATCCTAATTGGCATTCCGCCGCTCGCGCTGATGGTCGCCGCGGTCATTCGCAATCGCACCGAAGCGATTGGCGCGACCAGTTCGCTCGTCGTCGCCCTCGCGCTC
>DASYYQ010000098.1:0-4463 GCA_035933545.1 Candidatus Acidiferrales bacterium
CGCGCAACAAGCAACCCCGCGAGATTCGCGCACGCAATCAGCAGCACCAATCCGACCATACTCATCAGAATCAGCAGCGGCTCTTGGGCATCGCTCTGCAAAACGAGACGTCCGTGCGCACCGCTCACCAGCAGCAGCGGCTTGGACGTGTACCTCTTCAATCCTTCAGAGCCGAAGCCGCCGCGAATTTTCGCGTCCTCTTTCAAAAGCGCTGAATAGACCGGCTGCAACGACGCTTGCGCTCGCGCCAGAGAAATTCCCGGCTTCAGCCGGCCAACGACGGGCAGCCAAAAATCGCTGTGGTCCTCGAGCGCATGACCTTCTGTTGGCATCATCTGCGCCTTCATAGTGACCGGAATGAAAATTCCGGGCAGTTCGCCCAGCTCGATGCCGTCGAATCCCTTACGCGCCACGCCCACCACCGTGAGCGGCACGCCATTCACGATGAGCGGCTTGTTCAATATGGATGGGTCCGCGCCGAACTGCCGCGTCCAGTAGCCATAACTGAGCACGGCGATGGGATTTGCGCCGGACGCCGTTTCGTCGTCGGAGGTGAACACGCGCCCAAGCGCCGGCTGCACTTCGAGCGCCTGAAAATAATTCCCGCTGATCAGCGCACCGTACGCGCTTTGCGTTGCACCGTGGCCGGCGACGTTGACGTCAATGTCGCGATAGGCAAGCAAGCCGGAAAAAACGGTGGCGCGTTCGCGCAGCGCCTTGTACATCGGATAGGAAAACGACTGCGCGCCATCGTCAATGTCGCCCCAGGTGTGCCCATTGTGCAGCCCCGGCGAGCGCAGCACCACAAGCTGTTGCGGATTGGGCACGGGTAGCGTGCGCAGCAGCACCTGGTCAGTGAACGAGAATATGGCGGTGTTCGCGCCGATGCCCAGAGCCAGCGTGAGAATGGCAATCGCCGTGAACGCCGGCGCCTTCGCCAGCATCCGGAGTCCATAGCGAATGTCCTGCATCAATGTGTTCATTGGTTCCTCGCCTTACTGTTCCTCGTAGAGGCATTCGTGGCGCAAAGCGCTCTCCCCTGGTCTGCATACGCGCAATTCGTGTTCCTGGAGTGGCTCGACCTAACTGTTTGCAGCTGAGTAGGTTAGATGCATTCCAAAACCTATTTGCTCGTTTTGCGCGGTCGATCGTGGGATTCGCTGTCCCACTACCGGACGCGCTGCCTGGATATCCCGCCATCATATTCTTCTGGTTTTTCTCGCGGGGGCTTGTCACCGCGCCCTTTTCAATAGCGCGGCGGCGTTTATGCGCGATCTACCGATGGAAGTTCGCGCAGCGAGACGCGGTCCCACGGCCCGATCCACTCACAAGGACGGCCTTTTGCACGAAAAGAAACCAGGTCCTGCGCCACTGACAGACTCACGTAAATATTGATGCCCTTGAGCGTATCAACTCCGGCCGGGCCCGAAGTGTGCCGGCATAGCGAGGCCGCGCGTGGCTCGAGGAATATGGGGACCGGCCGTCCATCCACTTCCACATGATCGTGCTGAACGCCCGCGCGGTCATACACGAAATGCGTCTTGCGCCAATCCTGCACCATCTCGACGGTGATCTCGCCATAGTGCTTTTCCATCAGCTGCATGAACGTCCAGAAGCGCATGCCGGAGCCGTTCAATCCAAAATAAGTGGCGCGCTGTGTGCTGTTGCCGTGTTGACTCATCGCGTGCACCGGATCATGGACGTTTTCTTCGTTGTAACTGTCTTTTGCCTCGACATTGTTGGTGGAGGCGATGTAGCGCGCGTTTTTCTCGTCCATGTCTCCCGGCACGCGCACGGCGTAACGCGCCTGTCCCTGCTCATCCGCTGGAATGCTCTCGACCACGAAGGCATGGTCGCTGTCTGAGATAACCCAATTCGCCCCGAACGTGCATTTGCCAATTACGATCTTCCGGCCAGACTTTGCGCGATATTCCGGCCGGCCCACAGTCAGCAACTCGACCGCGTGCCGCGCGTCATTGGCGAATGCCGCCGCGTAAAAATCCCCCACTTGCCAGTCCAGTCCCGGACGGCGATAGCCGGAAAAAGGCCGGGCTAATGTCGGCCCGAGAATGCCGATCCCGCCGCCCGCATAACCGCTGACTGTCACTCCCCGCTCGTTCTGCGCATGCTCGCTGCCGATTTCGCCTGCTGAATCCGTGACCGTGAAGCGGTGGGCGCGCCGGTCGCTTGGCTGAGCGATGAAAGTGACCAGATATTCCTGCGGGAAAAAGTGCTGATCCTCCGAGCTGACGTGGATGGTCTTGCCGTCGCGTGTGGCTCCCGCAAGCATCACCGCCCCGCTGCAGCAGTGCACCTCCTCATCTCCGGATACCAATTCGGCAGTCTGCGACACGGGCGGCTTGCCCATCAATCCGAAATAACTGTTGATCATCAGGATTTTGTCGAAATGGCTGAGTTCGCGAGGAAAAGCAGAAGAAGCCAGTTCCGCTGCCGCGCCGTCAGCAATGCCGTGCATCATCTCCAGCGCTTCGGGCACCAGCGTTTCGTAGTATGCCTCCTGCTGCCGCAAATAAGCGGCCATCACTTGCGGGTTGCCTTGAATCGGCAGCAATTCCCGATACCAGCCTTCGTAAACCATGCGGATTAAATCGCCCGCGCGCTCGCCGTATTGTTTGCCCATTTGCGCCCAGGTGCCGCGCAGTTCGCCGATGTATCGCGGATGCGGCGCGTAAGCGGGGTACCCGGCCTCGAGATGATATTCGCCGAGCTTGCGGTTGTGGCCGGTCCATTCGCGCGGGTAGCTTTCCGGTTGAGCAGGTGTCGAGCTGTGGAGAGCGACGGGAGACGCGCTCCATGCTTTCAGCGCGTCGGAGGGAACGAGCGCACCAGCTGCGACCGAAGCGGCAGCCTTTATCCATTCTCGTCGCGTTAACCGCGTCTGCTTTTGCCGTCGGTCGGACTTCATCGCGTTCCTCCCCGTGCTCCGATTTACTTCGGACGTTCACTCCGCGCTTGTCCGCTTCGATTTGTGCTCCGAGCGCCAAGATACATCCGCCCCGCGCCGAACGCAAGAATGGGCTAGGGCGGGCTAGGGCTCTTGCCGGTAATGGAAGCGATAACTGGCGGGCGGCGCGCCGGAGACTGCGCGCGTGTCGTAGAGCAAAAGATATTCGAGATGGCGAAGGTCCTCGGGATACAAAATTCCGCGCGGATAAGGATAGGCGCGAGCTGCGTCGATGGGCAGCGGGTCAACGGTAGCGCCAAATTTTGCGTAAAAATCCATGTCCTTGTCGAAGCCGTCTGCGTAAAAGAAATAATCGCGCACCCAGCCCGGCGGCAATTTGCGCAGAGATGCCGGATTAAAGTTCAAAGCGACTTCATCTCCTGAGCCAAAAATTACATATTCTTCGTCGGCGCGTTTGAGCAGCGGAAGCACATCGCCATAACGAGTATAGTTTCCAGCTTGTTGCGCGTATGGGCCGCTCGAGCTGACCTCGTCGTAGATATAGCTCAGGTCGGCGGGCATGCTGCCTTCAACGTATTTTGGATAACCTCGAAATTCGAGTCGCGCGCCGGCGAGCGGAACGTCCGAAACACGGTAGGGCGTGTTCGCCGCCGAATTATCGATGCGGATGCGGTCCCAGTAAATCTTCAGGTTGGTCACGATGCGAATGCGGCGCGTGCCCGGCGGAAGTTTGCCGCTGAGGCCGGCCGTCATGGTGCGTTCGAGGCCCGCAGGAAAGCCAATGTCGTTGACGACGCGCCACCAGTGGCCGGAGGAATCCTGCGCCTCGATGTAGGGCGAAATCGGCTTCAATCCTGCTTGCCAAGCGGCATAGAGCGAACTGGCGGAAAAATAATCCGTGAAACCATCGAGCAGCAGATGCAATGGATTATGCGGATTCCACGCGCCCAAATCGAGCTCAATCCAGTGCAGCTTGGCGAATCCTTCATAGGGCAAGGACGCGAAGCCCTTCACAAAGTGATGATCGACCTTCAGCAGTTCCGGCAGAACATTGCGACCGTGATTGTCCCACGCGCCGAGAGGCGGATGCGCGCCACGAGCGGCAATCACCTGGAAAGAAGGAAACGGCGGATTCATGGCGAAATGCGCATTTGGGTAGACTTCAACGTCTGCGGGATGATCAACTGCGAGAAGGCGAACCTGGTTGAGATAGTCCAGTTCCTCCATCGGTTCGAGGAGGCGAAAACTCAAAAGGCCACTTTTGCGCGGAACAACGGAGGCGTTCACTTTGAGATATTCGTCGGGATCGGAGACATTGCGCTCGCCAGGCCCGACCCAGTGCCCCAGAATGCCGGCGCCGAGCATGTCGGAGATGAATTGAAAAGTGTGGCCATTCCATGCAAATAGAAGCGGACAAGAGCTGCCTTTGCGGTCGAGCTCGGCGATGGCATGCGTGGAATTCGCCGGCAGATTGATTTCGTCCTGCAGCACGCCGGTGGGCCACAGCATGCGAACGATATCCGCCTGAGTTGCGCCG
>DASYYQ010000007.1:0-5912 GCA_035933545.1 Candidatus Acidiferrales bacterium
CAAGCGGTCAGGCGATCCGGCGGCTAGTGTGGTGATTCAGAAATTCGTTGTATAAACTCAAGCTGCTTCAGGGGCTAAAGCCCCCTGATCTGGGGCGACTTACGCTGGGGCTGAAGCCCCAGCCTCCTGAAAAACCACGCAACGAATTTCTGACTCGGGACACTAGCCGATCGCCGAAAATTCATTACGCATTGCTGTGGTTTTCGGTGTACGGAAGCGGGCACGGCGCTGAAAAAATTGACGAAAAACCTCGATTAGAAATGCGGTCTCGGGTTTGTTTTCAGCAAGATACGCGCAGTTCTAATTTTCCATAGATACTCGATTAGAAGCCAGTGAGGAGCGGCAGTCGGAAAGGCGTCCTGCGACGCGCAGCTTTTGCGCTTTTAGACTCATGCCGTGCTATAAATGCGCGGCGAGATGCAAACCGCAGCAACAACTGCGCAAAACCGGCCGCAAAGCGCACTGAATTCGCTTCGCCGACGCAAACGCGCGTGTTTTTGGATGGTGATTGTCGCGCTGGCGGTGCGTCTGGCGGTGATGGCGTTCGTTTATCCAGCCGCGCTCAATCCTGCGCGCGACCATTGGAGATTTGGAGGCGAGGCGGGTCGCATCGCGCGTTCGGTGGCGCAAGGGCAAGGCTACAGCAGCCCGTATTTTGCGAATACCGGACCGACGGCGTGGCTGGCGCCCGTTTTTCCGTTGGTGCTGGCCGGCGTGTTTAAGACCTTTGGCGTGTACACGAAGGCGTCGGCGCTGGCAATTCTCTCGCTCGATTGTTTGTTGAGCGCGCTGACGTGCATTCCGGTTTTTCTGATTGCGCGGCGAACGTTCGATGCCCCCTCTGGAGAAAGAGCGGCGCTGTGGGCCGGATGGATTTGGGCGTTTTTTCCGTATTCGATCAATTTCGCGACGAGTTTTATTTGGGACACGACGCTCTCGACGCTGCTGATGGCGCTGCTGTTTCTGCTGGCGCTGAAACTGGAAAATGCCCCGCAGTGGAAATGGTGGTTCGGATTTGGCGCTCTGGCGGGAGTTGCGGCGCTGAGCGATCCGGTGATTTTGTCAGTGGCGCCGTTTTTGACGCTGTGGCTGCTCTACCGCTATTGGAGGCGCGGGCAGCGATGGTTCGCGCCGGGAGCAATGGCGCTGCTGGGCGTCATCATAGTGCTGTCGCCGTGGTTTGTGCGCAACTACCGCACGTTCCACAAATTCATTCCGCTGCGCACGGATTTGGGAGTCGAGTTCTATTGCGGAAACAATTCCGCCAGTGCGAGCTGGGATACAGACCTCCGGCCGCCCGGATACCATCCGTCGGATAGCGCAAAGGAGTGGAGTGAATATCGCGAAATGGGCGAGCTGAAATACGACGCGCTAAAAGGACGAGAGGCGTGGGCGTTCATCCGAACTCACAAAACGCTATATGCGTTGCAAGTCGTGCGGCGAATCGTTTACGTGTGGACTGGTTTTTGGAGCTTCACACGGAAGTATTTGCAGCAGGAGCCCTTTGATCCCGGAAATATTGTGTTTTGCACAGCGTTCAGCGTTCTGGCGTTCTGGGGATTGTGGCTGGCATGGCGCGAAGGAGGCGCGCAACGAGGCATGCCCTATGTGATTGCGTTCGCAGTTTTTCCGCTGATGTATTACCTGACACACCTGGAGGAATATTATCGGCGGCCGCTGGACCCGCTGATGGTGGCGCTGGCCGCGGGCGCGATTGCGTCATGGAGGCAAGCGAAACGCGCCCAACGCTAGAGTACCGCTGAGAGAAACAGCCGATAGATGGAGCTTTCGCGGCGGCGAGGCTCAAGCGGTCCGGTCAGCCTGAGCCTTGCCCCGATCAGGGCTGCTCGCGTCTTATTGAATCACCGCAGCGTTGACCTCATTGAAGGAGGCGTTGTACTTGGTACGCGCCGACACCAACAATCCTCCGTAAGGGCACCTGAAAGGGCCAGTTGGCGACACCCAGGCATGCTATGCCGCGCCCAAGCGGAAGGGCGCTCCCTTAAACGTAGCTTGCGCATCTAAATCAGCGGTTGTCATTGTGCGAGAGAACAGGAGAATCGATAGAGTCTCACGTTTTTCCCGAAGTCATCGCGGCAGCTCTCCTACCCAAGCGAGCCGACCAGCCTAGTAAATTTCACTGCGCGGATTCCCCAGCATTCGCACTATGTCTATGCGGAAAACGGACCGTCAGCAGCTCTTCTGGATGTGCGTCGTCGCATTGGCACTGCGGCTTGCCCTGATGTGGTTTCTTTACCCGCAGAGCCTTAATCCGCACTTGGACCACTGGAGCTTCGGATTCGAAGAGGGGCGCGTGGCGCGGGCTCTCGCAACCGGGCACGGATTCAGCAATCCCCTATATGCGCCGACCGGGCCAACTGCCTGGTTCGCGCCCGTTTACCCGGCCATACTTGCGGGCGTGTTCAAGATTTTCGGGGTCTATACAAAAGCGGCGTGCCTAGCAATCCTTGCGTTCAACGATTTGGTGTCGGCGCTGACTTGTATCCCGATTTTCGTCTTTTCGCGACGAAGCTTTGGCGCAAGTGCGGCAAGAGTAGCTGGATGGATTTGGGCGTTTTTCCCCGACGCAGTTTACGGTCCGAACAATCGTATTTGGAACATATGGCTTGCAACTCTCCTGCTGGCGATTTTGTTATGCATGGCACTGCGGCTTGCGGAAAGAAATGGGGCGCGAGAATGGATTGCATTTGGCGCACTGAGCGGAGTCGCGGCGCTGACGGATCCCGTGGTGCTGTCCGTGCTGCCGATTCTCGCCTTGTGGGCGCTGTGGCGGCTGCACAGGAAACGGGCGCGATGGCTCACGCCCGCAATTTGCTGCTTCGTGGCCACGGTTGTCGTGCTATCGCCGTGGTTTGTGCGCAACTACGCAGTGTTCCATCGTTTTATTCCCGTTCGGGATGACCTGGGCCTTGAGCTGGCAGTCGGGAACAACGGCGACTCTCGATTCACTGAGGCGAGGGAGGATGGACCTTGGCTGCCTTCTGGCCGATCGCAATGGAACGAGTATGTGACACTCGGGGAGACTGCTTATTTCCACAAGAAATTTCACGAGGGGATCGCATACATCGAGGCGCATCCCCTGTGGTATGCACGAATGGTTGCATTAAGGATAGCGAACGTGTGGACCGACTACTGGCGCCTCAGTACGGCATACCTCGCGAAGGGTCCGTACACGATAATTGCGCTACCGTTCTACACGCTGCTGAGCTGCCTGACGCTACTGGGGCTGTGGAATATTTTCCGGCATCGCGGGCTCTCGGCGGCGTTGCCGTACGCGGTGGTGCTTTTGTGCTTCCCGGTTGTCTATTACCTCACGCATACCGGGGATTGGTACCGACGCCCAATGGATCCGTTCTTTGTCGGTTTGGCGGCGCACGAAGTCACCGTCGTCTTCCGCAAGCTGAAGGCGCGCTATCCTGCGCCAAGCTATGCGGCAGACAGGCCGCGAATCGCGACACCGCAGGAAGACGCGGCGGCTGGATTCGCTGCATCTAAATTAGCACCTGGGGCATGGGAACACCCTGCGCCGCCAAAGGAGTCGCCCAGTCCGTGAGGCAGCAAGCGATCGGACCGCAAAACCGCACTACGTGAATCGCGAGCTTCGCCGCAAACTTTTCTGGATGGTAGTGGTTGCGCTGGCGCTGCGGCTGGCGGTGATGGCGTATGTCTATCCGCTGCAACTCGTGCCCGATCGCGGCGGCGGCCACTGGCCGTTCGGGTACGAAACCGGTGAAATTGCCGCGAGCATTGCGGAGGGGCACGGATTTTCGAGTCCGCTGTTCGCGCCGACAGGCCCGACCGCGTGGATGACGCCGGTTTATCCCTACATTGTGGCCGGCGTGTTCAAAGTGTTCGGAGTTTTCTCGACGGCGTCGGCGCTGGTGATTTTGACTTTCAACGCTATCACGTCGGCGCTGACCTGCCTGCCGATTTTCTTTTTCACGCGCAAAAGTTTTGGCGCTCCCTATGGAGAAAAGGCCGGCGAATGGGCCGGCTGGATCTGGGCTATTTTTCCGTATGCGATTTACTGGCCGGTGGAGCGGATCTGGGACACGTGGCTGGCGACTCTGCTGCTGGCGATTCTGTTTTGGATGGCGCTGCATCTGGCGGAGTCGAATCGCGCGCGCGACTGGATTGCCTTCGGCGTGCTCAGCGGCGTGGCGGCGCTGACGGACCCAGTGGTGCTGTCGGTGCTGCCATTTTTGGCATTGTGGGCGCTGTGGCGATTGAGCGCGAAGGTCAAGGCATTCAGGTTTGCGGCAAACCGAACACCAAAAGCAGGTTCCTCACCCCCATCCACGCCAAACGCGGCTGGGTTCGGAATGACAATCAAAAAGGACGCCTCGGCAAGGGTATTTTTGTGCGCGGCGGGCTGCGTGCTGGCGGTGATTCTGGTAATGGCGCCGTGGTTCGTGCGGAATTCTCGCGTGTTTCACAAATTTATTCCGTTTCGTGACAATTTTGGGTTGGCGCTGCGGGTTGGCAACATCGGCGACACGCGTCACATGCTCACGCTGCAGGCGGGCCCGTGGATGAATGAAAACGAATGGCGGCTCTATCAGCGCATTGGCGAGATCGCTTACATGAACTACGCGCGCGATGCGGCGTTTGATTTTATTGCCGCGCATCCGGCCGAATACGTGGATAGCTGCATCCGGCGCGTCGTTTATGTGTGGACGCATTTCTGGCCGCTGCCGCCGAGCTTGCTCGCGGGATTCGAGCCAAATCCGGCGGAGATTTTTCTGTTCACCGGATTGACGATTTTGGCGCTGATGGGATTGCGCGACGCGTTTCGCAAAAAAGCGCCGGGCGCTGCGGCGTACACCATCGTGTTGCTGCTGTTTCCGGCGGTGTACTACGTCACGTCGCTGGAACCGTGGTATCGCGTGCCGATGGACCCGATGGTGATGGCTCTGGCGGCGTATGCCATTACTTCGCGATTGGATTCGCGGGTGGCAGCGCGGGCGGAGAATTTTGGGCGCGGCAGCGACGTTCCGGATGCCGAACGCTACTCGCGGGTTAATTCGACGAGCCAGGTGGCGTAACTCTCCGTCGAGACGACGTAGGCGTGATTGCCGTCAGCGGAAATGTAGAAATTCGCCGTGTCGTTCGCCGTGCGCATGGTGCCCGCACCCTGCGAATTGAGCGAATAGGCGCCCTGAAGCTGAGCGGTGCCGTCATGAATGATTTCACCCGAAGCGTTTTCCGTGGAGATGACTGTGTAATGGCCTTTGCCGTCGGCGACGCAAATGCCCGCTTCATAAAATGGGCCGGCTGGCGAAGTGGTGATGTTCACGCCCTGCGACTTGAAAAGGTAGCGGCCTTGAAAAGTGGAATTGTCGATGGGGACTTGCGCGGAAGTGAACGCGCAGCCGCACAGCGCTAAAAGAAGGCTAACAGCAACAAGCGAGAACATTTTGTTTCGAAACTTTTCCACGCCGCAGGCTTTCATGGTCCACCTCGGATTCGAGTTTGTAAAAATCCCCAGCCCGGGAAGGAATAAGGAAGGTCCGCGCGCGAACGTGTTCACGGCAAGGGTGGCGCGATTATACCTGATGTTTTGAGCCAAGTGGCCGCGAGTGCCGCGCGCGGTTGGCGCTCACTCCGTGCACTCCGGCGCATCTTAAATAGGCGTCCAGCCAAAATTCAATTTACGGTTTTGTATGGCGATTTCACTGCAGGAAAATTTAACGCCGCAAGAGGACGTGGCGGCGCAGGGCGCTTCGCAGGCCGACGGCGCGCGCGCGGCGGAAAATCCGCTGCGCTGGCTGGCGATTCTGCTGATTGTGTGGTGCGCCAGCGGAATTTACGAAGGCACGCACCTGAAGCGCGGCTGGGTGCCGTGGGATGCGGGCGCGTACGCGCAGAGCGCCGAACGCGTGCTCGACGGG
>DASYYQ010000012.1:0-3394 GCA_035933545.1 Candidatus Acidiferrales bacterium
GTCTACGGAGTGTTGTTGCACCCGCTGCCAATTCGCGATCCAAGCCGCGTAGTCGTTCTCCACGACCAACTGCCAAGTGTCAACTTGCCGCGCACGGCGGTCTCGCCGCCGGAATTTCGCGATTACAGCGCGCACACGAACATTTTCCAGTCGACGGCCTTGCTCGTCGACAAGAACCTTAATTTGACAGGCCTCCGACAGCCAGAACGGGTCCAGGCCATGCGCGCAACCGCAAGCCTCTTCCCGCTTCTCGGAGTGCGTCCAATCCTCGGCCGCACATTTACACCCGCTGAGGACAGTTATGGCGGCCCGCACGCCGTCCTCTTGAGCGAAGCGCTATGGAAAGGAATGTTTGGAGGCGCTCGCAGCGCAATTGGAAAACGCGTGCAACTCGACGGCGAAAGCTACGAAGTCATCGGCGTTTTGCCGGAGAAGCTTGGAATCCTCTACCCGCATATCCAATTGTGGGTCCCCATGGCGTTTTCGCCGCAGGCGTTTAGCGAAGAACACGAGGGAGACTTGTGCTGCATGATGCTGGCGCGGCTGCGCTCCGGCGTCACGCTGGAACAGGCTCGGGCGGTGATGGCCGTAGATGCCGCGCACATGCGCGAGAGCCACCCAGAGCAAGCGGCCATTCTCACTGACTTTCACATCGAGGTGCGCCCGCTCATGAACGAAGTGGTCGGTGACGTTCGCCAACCTTTATATTTGCTTCTGGGCGCGGTTCTTCTCGTGCTACTGATTGCCTGCGCCAACATTGCCAACCTGCTTCTGGCGCGCGGCAGCTCAAGATCACGGGAGATGGCGATTCGCGCGGCGATCGGCGCGGGACGCCGGCGCATCATCGCGCAGCTTCTGACCGAGAGCCTGCTCCTCTCGTTCACCGGCGGCGCGCTCGGTCTCCTGCTGGCGTCATGGGGCGTTACACTGCTGGTTCGCTTCGCGCCGGCAAGCCTGCCGCACGCGAGCGCGATTCGCCTCGACCCCTTCGTTCTCGGTTTTACGTTCATTGTTTCGATGCTGGCAGGAATTTTCTTTGGCCTCGCGCCCGCGATGCAAGCAAGCAAAATCGATCTCACCGGTGCGCTGAAGGAAAGCGGCCGCAGCGGCGGTTCCTCCGCCGGCGGTCAGAGACTTCGCCGCGCTCTGGTGCTCTCCGAAGTCGCGCTCACTTTTATTCTGCTGGTGGGTTCCGGACTCTTGCTAAGGAGTTTTGCAAAGCTGCTGGACGTGAATCCTGGATTCGATCCGACGAACGTGCTGACCATACGCATCTCACCGTCGAAGCAGGCCGACGCGGCGCATGTCGCTTCGTTTTCGACCGCTTTGCTTGCCCGCGTGACAGCAATGCCAGGAGTACTCCATGCTGCGCTCGCCGGTGACCCTCCATTTATGAACACCGGCAATTCGATTTTCGCAGTACGCGATTATCATCCCGACCCGCATGATCCCCAGCCGCACGCCGACACGGTGGACGCCACGCCTGATTACTTTGCAACGTTGCGAATCCCGCTGCTGCGCGGGCGCATTTTCACGAAAACCGAGATGCTTGCGCAGAATATAAAAGAAGGCTCTGTCGTGGTGATTGACGAAGCGCTTGCAAGACGTTTTTGGCCCGGCAAGGACGCAGTTGGCAAGCAACTCGGCTGGGAGGACAAAGGCCCGTGGGCGACAATCGTCGGCGTGGTCGGCACGGTTCGCAACGACAATCTCACCACTGAATCGAAAGGCATGATTTATTTTCCGGCGTATTACTCTGGCATGACACTCGTCGTGCGCACCAAATCCGATCCAAGAGCGCTCGCGGGTGCTATACGCGAGCAAGTGCAATCGCTTGATCCCAGCCAGGCCGTCTACGAAGTGGAAACGATGAGTGAGCGCGTCGCGGAATCGGTCGAGCAGCAACGATTCGCGGCCGCGTTGCTGGCGCTCTTTGCGGCGCTTGCTCTCGTTCTCGCTACGCTCGGTCTGTACAGCGTCACGGCCTATATTGTCACGCGGCGCACCCACGAGATCGGCATTCGCATGGCAATCGGCGCGCAGCCGAAGGACGTGCTTCAACTCATTCTCCGCGGCGGCGCCAAATTGATTCTCGCCGGAATGTGCATCGGAGTTGCCGGAGCGTTGGCGCTCGCACAATTAATGCGCAGCCTGCTTTTCGGCATCAGCGCCATCGATCCCCTGACATTCATCGCTGCCGTGGTTCTGCTGGCGCTCGTCGCGCTCGCTGCCTGCTATATTCCCGCGCGGCGCGCCGCAAAAGTGGATCCACTGATCGCGCTGCGTTACGAGTGATCAGGCAGAATTCCGACGGAGACAGAGAGGCAGACTGAATGACATTAACAGACAACCATCGTTCCCGCGTGCTTGTGGCTGACGATCAGCCAGACGTACGCGAAGCGCTTCGTTTATTGCTGAAGGGGGAAGGTTTCGATATTGACGCCGTCGCGTCTCCCGCTGCGTTGTTGACGGTCCTGGAAACGCGCGAATTCGATGCCGTCCTCATGGATTTGAATTATGCCCGCGACACAACTTCCGGCCAGGAAGGACTCGACCTACTTACGGAAATCCGCATACGCGACGGCAGCGTGCCCGTGATCGTGATGACGGCGTGGGGCACTCTGAATCTGGCGGTCGAGGCCATGCGCCGGGGAGCCAAGGATTTCATCCAGAAGCCGTGGGAAAACGCGCGCTTGCTCGCCGTGCTGCGAACGCAAATCGAGCTTGCACGCGCCATTCGCAATAGTCTTCGACTGGAAGCCGAGAACCGCCTCCTTCGAGCCGATGGGCGCCCTGTGCTGATTGCGGAATCCACGGTGATGCGTCCAGTGATGGAACTGATGACGCGTGTGGGCCCATCCGACGCAAACATTCTGATCACTGGCGAGCACGGAACGGGAAAGGAAGTGATTGCGCGAACGTTGCAGGCTCTCTCACCGCGCTCCGGGAAGCCGTTCGTCACCGTGAACGCCGGGGGCCTCCCCGAGGGCGTTTTCGAGAGCGAGCTTTTCGGCCACGTAAAAGGCGCGTTTACAGATGCCAAAACGGACCGGGTAGGGCGTTTCGAGCTCGCCGATGGTGGGACGCTTTTCCTGGACGAAATTGCCAATGTCCCGATGAATCTTCAGGCCAAACTCCTGCGTGCACTCGAAGCTGGAGAGCTGGAGCGCGTGGGATCGTCTACAACGCGCCGCGTGGACGTTCGCATTCTCTCCGCCACCAACGCGGATGTGCAAACGGAAGTGGAAGCGGGCCGCTTTCGCGAAGACTTGCTTTTCCGTTTGAATACGATCGAAATTCATCTGCCGCCGTTGCGCGAGCGAAAGGAAGACATTCCACTGCTGGCGCTGCATTTTCTGCGACAATCGGCGCAGCGCTATCGCAAAGACCTCAC
>DASYYQ010000142.1:0-26863 GCA_035933545.1 Candidatus Acidiferrales bacterium
TGCCGCGCGCCGTCGTACAGCATGTGCTCGTAAATTTCGTCAGTAATAAGAAACGCATCGTGCCGCACGCACAATTCGCGGATAATTTCCAGTTCGCGGCGCTCGAAAACTTTTCCGGTCGGATTATTCGGCGTGTTCAAAATGATCGCTTTGGTTTTGTTGCTGAACGCGCGCGCCAGCTCATCCGCGTCGAACGTCCAATCCGCATCGCCCGCGCAAGGCGGCCGCAAACGCACAAACTTCGGCGACGCGCCGCTCAAAATCGCGTCCGGGCCGTAGTTTTCGTAGAACGGCTCGAACACCACCACCTCATCGCCCGGGTTGATAATGGCCATCATGGCCGACATCATCGCTTCGGTCGAGCCGCAGCACACCGTGATTTCGCGCTCCGGATCAATCGCGATTCCGGTTTGCCGCGCGAATCTCTCCGCAATCGCGTTGCGCAGGGACTTCGCGCCCCAGGTAATCGCGTATTGATTCACGTCGCGGCTGATGGCGTCGCGCGCCGCCGCTTTGATTTCCTCCGGCGCCGCAAAATCTGGAAAGCCCTGCGACAAATTCACGGCATTGTGCGCCAGCGCCAGCCGCGTCATTTCGCGAATCACCGACTCGGTGAACTGCGCCGCCTTCGCCGAAAGCCGCTCTTTCGTGCTTGCGCTTGCGCTTGTGCTTGTGCCCGCGTGCGCGCTAACCTGCCCTGCCGCCGGATTCATCATCTGCCTCCCACTAGCGCGTCACCAAATACCGTACAGCCGCCGGTAAATCGCGGCATTGCGCATCACGATTTCCACATATTCGCGCGTCTGCGTGAACGGAATCGATTCCACGAATTCCGGCAGCTCGGAATATTTCTGCCCGGCCTGCCATTGGGTTACGCGATCCTCGCCCGCATTGTACGCTGCCAGCGCCGCTTCGGGTGTATGAAAACTGCGCATTAGCTCGCCGAAATAGACCGAGCCGACTCGCAAATTGTAGAGTGGATCGAGCAGTTGATCCTCCGAAAATCCCATGCGTAACTTCTGCGCATATCGCTGCGCCGTGTCGGGAATGAGCTGCATCAACCCATAGGCATTGGCGTACGAATGCGCGTCCTTCTCGAAGGCGGACTCCTGATGAATCAGCCCCGCGAGAATCATGGGGTCGGTATGCGTGAGCCGCGCCGCGCGGAGAATCTGCGCCCGATAAGGCAAAGGAAACGAAAGCATCCAGGCCTCTCGCGGCATAGTCGCATAGCCGCGCCCTTCAATCGACGGGTACACGTTGCGCACCGCGGCAATCGCGCTGCCATATTCTTCGCCCTCGGTCGCCGCCCGCGCCAGTGTAAATTCCAGCGAAGCTGCCCGCGTATCGTCGTACGCCTCGCGCAATTCCGAAATCGCAGCATCGTCGAAGGCGATCGTTTCCAGCGCGATACTGCGCCGCACGAACGGCAAAGCCTCTGCTGGCGTGGACCTCAGCACCATGCGCGCAGGCGGCAATCGAGGAATCGCGTCCAGCACCGTGAGCCGCGCAACCGGCCCAGCGCGGAGCGCCCGCAATTGCGCCGCCGCATGCAGCGCAAAATAATTGGCCGGAAAGCGCTGCTCTAATTTTCGAAAATAGGCGCGCGCTACCGGCGCATCTCTTTTTTTCTGCGCCAGGCGTCCCAGCCAGTAGAGCGCGTCCGGCGTGTAAATTGAATCCGGATTCGCCGCCAGAAACTTCTCGAATAAATCTGCGGCGTTGTTCCCGCGATCCATGTAAGCGGCCCAGGCCACGCGCCACGCAGCGTTGATGGCGTCATCATTCTCCGGAAATTTGTCGGCGACCTGCTGATACTCGGCCGCAGCCTTGTCGCGATTCAAATTCACCCAATAATAGTTTCCAACGGCAAAAAGCGTGCGCTCCGTCCATATGCTGTCGGGCGCTCGCTGCTGCACCTGCGCCAGCGCCGCAAGCATGTTTGGCTCATCATTCGTCCAGCGATACGCCTGCGAAAGATCGTAGAGCCTCTCCGCGTCAATGTCTGGCTCCTGGAATTTTATGGATAGAAGAGGCGCCGGGTCGGCGTAGAGTTCCGCTTTGCAGTCCGCGATGTGCAATTGCGCGAGGTCTTCGTCTGGACCATCTACCGCCGGCAACGCGCTCGTGTAGGCATCTTCCGCCTCTTGCCATTGATGCGCGTTGAACAAAGTATCCGCGCGCAACAACCTCTCCGATGCCGAAGGCTGCGGAAACGAATTCCCCAGCGTTCCTTGCAGATAAGTGACCTTCGCGCCCGCCTCATCCGCCTGCGTGCTCAGCGGAAAGCGGTCGTACACTTCCAGATAATCACTCGCGGCTGAAATTTCGTCATTCGCCTGCTCGTGAGCCTGCGCGCGCAGAAAAAGCAGCGTGGGATTCGTGTTGATATTTTTTGCGGACGCTAGCGCATCGAGCGCCACTTGCGGCAGATTCGCTGAAATAGCCGTTTCCGCCAGCGCCTGCAGCGCCAGCGGCATGATCGCGCTTTGCGGATAATCCTGGCGCAACTGCTGCAATTGCGCCAACGCGGACGCGTTGTTGTTCAAATTGCGGTCAACCTGCGCGCTCCAAAACAGTACATAATCCGCCAGCAGCGTTTCCTTCTGCGCCTTATCGAGCCAATCGCGCGCTTGCGTGTAGCGCCCATCGTTGTAATCGTAATAGCCCAGCGCCAGCGCCGCGCGCGCTCCCAGTTCTTCGTTTGCGTGCAACTTTGCAAATCGCGCCAGCCGCTCGTATGCCCGCCCGGGATCAGTTCCATTTTGCGCTTCGCTTTGCGCTTCTTTTTTTGTGGCGCGAGCCAGGAGCGTCAATTCACGCGCTTCAACTGCAAAACGTGAACTCGCGACAGGGCGCGCGCGCGCAGCGATCGGCAGCTTTTTTTTCTCCGCAGCCGGGCGGGCAGGCTTTTTCGCAGCGCTCTGAGCCGCTTCTGCGCCGGCCGTTTGCACAATGCCTGCGGCGCACACCATCACACACATTGCCGCGCACATGAGCGCGAAAATCGCGCAAGCTGGCCCAAGTCTTCTTTTCACAGTGAACGAATTAGCGGCGCAGCACGGGCGAGGGATATGGATATTCTCCAAGCGTCTCCGCATCGCCTTCCCCGAGAATTTCCACCAGCCAGTGATGGAAATAATCCACCGGCTGATCCAGAATTTTCTGGAAACGGCGATCGTATTCTTTTCGCGCTTTATCAAGTTCGCTTCGCAACCGAACGCAAATATCTCTATTCTCACGTCCTACGCGCACTTCCTCCGGCTTCAGCATCTTAATGTCTTGCATCGAAACTTTTGCCACGCGGTTCGCGCGTTTATGCATTTCGCGTTCGCTTTCCGACAGGCTTCTCACGTCGAACGCTATTTCGGGTTCTTCAACAGATTCGGATGCGATTTCCTCCGCAGAAGTAACCTGCGTTTCCTCGCGCTCCGCAATTCCTCCCGCCGGCGCTGCGCTTCCCGCAACATCCTGATGAATGTGCTCATGTGCGTGAACGGTCTCCGCCGGCTCAAGCATTTCAACGCTCTCGTTCGCGGATGGCTGCGCCAATTCCACGCTCACCGCGGGAACAGTGTCCTCTTCTTCGCGCTCCGCACTTTCGCGCTCGCGCCGGTGCATTACGTTGGTGATGAACGTGGAGAGAACCGACAGGCTTGCGCTCACCGATGCGGAGCACGACTGCGCCCGCAGCATCGCTGGCAGCGCGTTCGTCGGCCGCGTCGAAGCGCACGCGGACACCAGATCCGCATACGCCTGTTGCAATTCTTCGATGGAGCGCTGCAATGGCAGCAGGTTGTCGCGAATCGCGCGCGAAACTGAGTCATCCATCGCGCGTTCTCGTGATTTTTGCGCGTCGCTCATGCCCGGGAATGTCCCAATCGCGATTATGGAAACGCGCGCTGGCAGTGTCAACACGCTTTCCTGCGCCCCGTTCCTTTAAGACATTCCACCTGGCCGCTTACATGCGCGCGCTTACTGGTTTTTTGCGTGCGGCGCGATCAGCTCGTCCAAATAATCCGGCTTACCTTCCACCCGCGCCAGATGCGGATAGCGCTCCCCGCCGTGATAATCCACCGACACCGTCTTGTAATAATCGTTGTCAATCACCAACAAGCGAATCGGATCGGAATTGCTCACCGCGGCTTTGATCGCGTCGTTCAAAATGTCCGGCGTAAATACGCGCCCATCGACGCCCGCCACCGTCATTCCAGAAGTGACGCCCGCGTTGTACGCCGGGCCTCCAACAATCGAATCGCGCACGTGCCCTTCCTGATCGAGCGAAAGCCCAATCGAATACGTATCGCCCGGATTCCCGCCGCGCAATCCGGGTTCCGGAGGCTTCGCATTGAACACCACTTTCCATCCGCCATTTTCGATTCCGCCGACCGGCGCATCCGGCGAAAGCGACGTCAACCGTTCGTGCAAAAACTTCGCCCAATCGTACGGAACTATTTGATTCAGCGCATTCACCACATCTTCAAACGTGTAGGTCTTCAGTTGCGGCCCTTCATTCGGACCGCCGTGGAACAAATGGCAAAAATCATCAATGGATTTTTGTCCATGGCTCTCCTGATGAATTATCGTCGCCACCCACAGCCACACGAGATCGCCTTCCGGATAATAATCCGACCCGCGCCGCCAATTGCCCCATCCCGGGCCGCCGCGCACTCCGGGAATTCCAGTCGCCGTGTCCTGCAAATCCCGCCACGTGCGCCCCGGACGTCCCGGCCCAAGGTCCGCCGCAATGCTCGCCAGATATTCGTGATACTGCTGCGGCGTCCACAATCCGCTGCGCGCCGCCAGCATCGGCCCCAGATAATCCGTCAGCCCTTCATAAACCCACAGCAAATCATCCTGCATCGGCTTTTCGTAATTTGGCGTAGCCAAATCCGCGGGGCGGCGGAATTTCCCGTTCCACGAATGCATAAATTCGTGCGAAAGCAGCCCGCCCAGCATCATTTCCGCATTCGGCCCAATCAGCGCGCGCTCCGGCAAACGACTGTCGTTGCACTCGTGATGCTCCAGCCCGAAATGCGCCACGTGGTCGCTCAGCGTCAGCAGAAAATGATAGTCGCGATAGTGCCGCGTGCCAAAAAGCGCGCCCGACTCCGCCACCAGATTCGTCATTTTCTGTATCGCGTCAGGACTGATATTCAGCGCCGCTTCCGAATCTGCGGCAATGTCCATCTCGTGATGAATCGGCTCTCCGGGCGGCGTGATGTTGACCACGCGAAAATATTCGCCGGCAATCACAGGTGAATCCACCAGCCGGTTTAGCGTCACTGGTTTGAACACAACTTCATCGCCCGACTCGCTGGCCTCGGGCAGCGGCGTGCCGTGCTTCCAGCCCTCCGGCAATTTCAAGGTCGCCGCAAACGTCTGCTGATCCGACATCAGCGTGGAGTAGTACAGCACGTTCTGGTTCCAGCTAATCACTACCACCTTGTCCGTCGAGGATGCTGCGCCGGACGCGAATCCCCCCGCCTCCGGCTCCAAATAGTCGAAGTCCACATCCAGCCGCGTCACGCCTTCCGGCACGTTCACGTGGAACGTGAATACGTCCAGCGTGTCGCGCCGCCAAGGAATCGTTTTGCCATCCGCGCTGAATTTCAGCCCGGTAACGTTCGAGATTGGCCCGTCGGGGCCATGCTCGCCCGGTATCCATTTCGGATAGTAAAGCGTCAGCGGCCCGGCGTGCACCGGCATCACTTCGTGCGTTTTCACAAGGCCAAGCGGGACTTGCGACGCGTCCACCGTAAGTTGAACCGTCGGCCCTACTTGCGCCAGCGCGCTCGGAACCGCTATCGCCAAAATTGACAGCAGCAAAAGAAATAAACGAACGCTCTTAGGAATGCTCCTGCGAATGCTCTCGCGATTCATCTTTCCGCTCCCCATAGGATTGAAATGACTGAAATGACTGCGGCCTTCATTCCTGCCGAAATGGCCCGCGCACCTCGCTCAGACTGTCCGCGGACGCGCCGAACTGCGCATCATACCCCTATCTGCCCGCCAGAGAAGCGTTTTTGTGATTTTCTGATTGGTGCGCAACTCCCTTGACACCGGTCGGCGGGCAGACTATAAGCCCGGGGACAGCAAGTTCGTCACCCGCCATTCGCAAAGGGCGCGACCGGGTTCGGGATGACAACATAGAGGATATGGAATGATGAGTGACGCGGGGCAGGCGGCGCAGGTGGTGGGCATTGGCAGTTGCACCGTGGATTATTTTGCGATTGTGCCGCGGCTGCTTGGGCCGGAGGAAAAGACTTGCGCGCAGCGGCTGGAAATTCACGCAGGCGGCGTGACCGCAAATAATTTGACGCAGGTGGCGCGGCTGGGCGCAAAGGCGGGATGGCTGGGGCTGCTGGGCGACGACGACAACGGGCGCATCATCGAGAAAGCGTTCCTCGATGATGGCATGGACATCTCCGGAATCGAAACGGTGAAGGGCGAGCTTTCTGCGCTGACGTGGATACCCGTGGACATTGAAGGCGAGCGCTGCATTTACATGTTTCCGAACGTCACCGGAAAAATCAGCGACTACCAGGTGCTCAATCGGTTCGCGCCGCACATCAAGGCCGCAAAACATTTTCATACCGAGGCCTCGCAGCTTCCGCTGAAGCCGGTGCGCCAAGCGATGGAAGTGGCGCACGCAGCGGGCGTGCGCGTGATTTTCGATCTGGACGTTTCGCCGAATTTTTTCTGCCAGTGCAATTTGGGCACGCAGGAAGAGCTGGCCGCCGCGCTGAAATTTGTGGACGTGCTGAAGCCGTGCAAAGCCGCGGCCATTGAATTCACCGGAGAAGATGAGCCGGAGAAGATGGCGGAAAAACTTTTGCCAATGGGCCCGCAAATTGTGGCCATTACCATGGGCGCGAATGGCTGCCTGCTGGCGAGCAAGGAAAAAGTGGCTCACGTTCCGGCATTCACGGTGAAGCCGGTGGATACTACGGGCGCGGGCGACGCGTTCATGGGCGGATTGTCGTTTGGGCTGCTGCAAAAATGGGAGCTGGAGCGGGTGGGCGCGTTTGCGAATGCGTGCGCGGCGCTGTGCTGCACGAAAGTGGGCGCGCGGGCCATGTCGAACTACAACGAAGTGGTTTCTTTCATACGCGAGCAGCGGCCCGCGGCGGCGAATTTGTGAGCACGCGCCGCTTGTGAATGCGCACAGATTGAAAATTCATGTACACGCCGCATAGTTTTTCCATCGCGCTGCTGATGATCATCACCAGCACCATCTGCTGGGGCTCGTGGGCCAACACCTACAAAGGCGTGAAGAATTACCGCTTCGAACTTTTCTACTGGGATTACGCCATCGGCATTTTCCTGATTTCGCTGATCCTCGCGCTGACCATGGGCAGCATTCACAGCGGGGCGCTCTCCTTTATTGAAAATGCGCACGCGGCGAGCCGTTCGGACGTGATTTCCGCTCTCATTGGCGGCGCGGTATTCAATCTGGCGAATCTGCTGCTGGTCGCGGGGATCGACATGGCGGGACTGGCGATTGCCTTTCCCGTGTCCATCGGAATCGCGCTGGTCGTCGGCGTGGCGCTGAGTTACGGGTTGCAGCCGAAGGGCAATCCGTGGCTGCTGGCGCTGGGCGTGGCGTTTGCGATTGTGGCGGTGATTTTCGACGGCAAAGCGTACGGCGCGCTGGCGAGCGGAGAGCGTTCCATCTCGCGCAAGAGCATTGTGGTGTGCGTGATTTCCGGAATTCTGATGGGATTGTGGGCTCCGTTTGTGACGCGGGCGCTGACCGCTGAAAATCCGCTAACGCCATACAGCGCTGCGGTATTTTTCACGCTTGGAGCGCTGCTCTCGTGTTTCATTTTCAATTTTTATCTGATGCGGCGGCCGTTCAATGGAGCACCCGTGGGCATCGGCGGATTTTTTCGCGCTTCGGCGGGAGCTCATCTGCTGGGGCTTTTCGGCGGAATTATTTGGGGCGTAGGCACGGTGTTCAATCTGGTCGCGGCGAATTTCACGGGCGTGGCAATTTCCTACGCGATCGGGCAGGCGTCGCCGATGGTCGCGGCGCTGTGGGGCGTCTTCGCGTGGCATGAGTTTCGGAATGCGCGGCCACGCGCGAAAATACTCCTGGCGCTGATGTTCCTTTTTTACGTGCTCGCAATCATCAGCGTGTCGCGCGCGCAACTCTCGGCGTGAACTTCCGCAGCTCACCTGGTTCATTCGCAAAAGCGCTGCTCGCAGCTGCGCTCCTTGATTCGCGCGGGACGTGATGATACTTTCAAGTTCTGGAAGCCCTGATTTCACTCGATGGACCTAAACTCACAAACCCAAGAGCGCGCGGGAAATTCTGCGGCTGCGGTTCCGTTTACGGCAGCGCCTGATTTTAACGACGCGACTTTCTGGCGCGTGGAAGGCAGCCTGCTGAATTTGACGGCGGTGCGTCCTGTCGCGTTTTTTACGTGGAACGCACAGACATTTCTGGAGCGCTGGGGACGGCGCGGCGGAATGCTGGCGCTGGCCGTTGCGCGTCCTGCGCTTTACCTGACGAATCGCGCGGTGGCGACGCGTTTGCTGCACACGGTGCTGCGCGGAGTGAGCCGCGACCGCCTCGATTTACTGGGTGAAGAATACTTTGAATACCTACTGAAGCCTGCGCTGAAACAAGCAGGAGTCGAGGCGCTGAAAAACGCGCCAGCGGGCGGCGAGAAAATTGTTTTGGTGAGCCAGGGCCTGGAGCAGGTGATGATTCCGCTGGCGAAACATCTGGGAGTGAAATTCCTGGTTTGCAACCGGCTGGACTTTCGCGACGGGTTCGCGACGGGAAGATTGCTCGCGCCGCTGATTCGGCCGCGAGGACCGCTGGCGCGCTTCACGGGGAGCAACCCGGATGGGCACGTCCCTCGCGAAACGCTCGCGGCGAATCTGGGATTCGCGAAGAATCCAGATATTTTGAATGCCGCGATCAGGCCGGCGGAACGGCGCGTTCCACGCAAGCACATACGCGCTGTAAATTTCGGTGCGAAAACTGATTCGCAGCCGCTTTCGGTGCGCGAGGCGCTGCGCGGCAAACATATTTTGCTGGCGGGGGCCACGGGATTCATTGGAAAAGTGTGGCTCGCGAATCTTCTCGCCGATGTGCGAGACATAGGAACAATTCACGTGCTGGTGCGGCGAAACCGCTCGACGAGCGCGAAAGAGCGCTTCGCCAAAACTGTGCATAGCTCGCCGGTTTTTGAAAGCGTGGCGAAAAAGTACGGCGCGCGTTTCCGCGAGATTTTGGCGGAGCGCGTGGAAGTTGTCGAAGGCGATTTGACAAAGCCGATGATGGGCGTGGATGAAGCGACTGCCGCGCGGCTCGCTGGCGAACTCGATCTGATTATCAATAGCTCCGGGCTGACGGATTTCAATCCGGATTTGCGCGATGCGCTGAGTTCGAATGTGGATGCGGTTGCGCACGTCCTGGAATTTTTGCGCAAGACGGAACATGCCGCGCTGCTGCACCTTTCCACGTGCTATGCGGCGGGCGAGCGCGATGGGCGCATCACGGAACAGCTGATTCCGAATTACGTTCCGGCGAAAATCGAAGGATTCGATGCGGAGCAAGAATATCTTTCGCTGCAAAAATTGATTCGCGAGACGGAGGCGAAGGCAGAAAGCGGCAAGGTGGCGGAAGAACTGCGGCAAGCTGCGTTGCGCAAGCCTACAGCGGCGAAAAAGCTGGAAGGGCCCACGCTGGAAATTCAAGTGCGCAAAAACCGCACGCGATGGCTGCGGCAGGCGCTGATGGAAGCTGGGACGCGGCGCGCGCGCGAGCTCGGCTGGCCGAATACATACACGTTCACGAAGAGCCTGGCGGAATCGCTCATCGTGAAGCGCGGCGCGGGATTGCCCATTGCGATTGTGCGGCCGTCGATTGTGGAATCGTCATTGGCAAAACCGTTTCGCGGCTGGAACGAAGGCGTGAACACTTCGGCGTCGCTTTCTTACCTTCTGGGGACATACTTCCGGCAGCTTCCGACAAATGAGCGGAAATGTCTGGACCTGATTCCCGTGGATGAAGTGACGGCCGGGATGACGCTGGTGGCCGCGGCGCTGATGGAGCGCCGGCATGAGCCGCTGTATCAACTGGCGACTTCGGTGACGAACCCATGCAACATGCGGCGTTCGATTGAGCTGACCAGTCTAGGGCATCGGAAGTTTTATCGCACGCAGGACGGATTCGAGCACTGGCTGCGGTCGCGCTTCGATGCGATTCCTGTGTCGAAGGAACGTTACGAAAAACTTTCTGCGCCCGCGCAGAAGGCCATCATTCAAGCAATCAATCGCGGCGCGGCGAGTATGGGCTTGCACACGGCGCCGCTGGCGCGGCGCGAGCGCGAGCTGGAGCGGGTGATCAAACTGATTAACTTGTTCGAGCCGTTTATTCTGCAAAACGACCACACCTTCGAAGCCCTGCATATCGAGCGATTGTCCGCGGCGCTGCCCGCCGATGAAAAAAAGACATTCGGCTACGATTGCCGATCCATCGACTGGTGGGATTATTGGATCAATCTGCACATCCCCGCGCTGCGGAAGTGGTGTTATCCTCTCATCGAAGGACGAGCCGGAGAGACGCGCGACGGCGGAGAAACGCCGCCGCCCGGCGATTCGCTGGACAGCACAGCGGCGCAAAATGCGTCTGCCGCGGCTTCCTGAGAGCCCCAAAACAGTGGCGATATTTATTACCGGATCCACCGGATACATTGGCGCGCATATCGCGGCAAATTTGCTCGATGATTGCGGCGAGCCGCTGAACCTGATGGTGCGCGCGAAAAATCAGCAGGAAGCGCGCGAACGGCTGTGGCGCGCGTTACAACTGCACATGGATTTCGCAGCTTTTCGGGGCGCGCTCGAATCGCGCATCCGAATTTTTCTCGGCGAGCTGACGAATGCGCGGCTGGGAATCCAGAGCGGAGAATATGCGGAGCTGGTGCGCACCACGGATTCAGTGATTCATTGCGCGGCGTCGCTCAACCGCAAATCTGAGAAGAGCTGCCTCAACGTAAATCTGCGCGGCACTTTGCAAGTGATTGAGCTGGCCATGCGCGCGCGCGACAGTCACGGCCTGCGGCGGTTCAGCCACGTGAGCACCGTTGCGGTAGCGGGCCAAAGACAAAATGAAATCGTGGAAGAGGATTCCGCGATTGACTGGGAGCGCTCGGATTACGACCCGTACGCGCGTACGAAAAAATTCTGCGAGCACATGATCCAGGAACTTTTGCCGGATGTGCCGCACACCATTTTTCGTCCCAGTATTGTGCTGGGCGACAGCCGCCGGCCGGAGACGAATCAGTTCGAGATGGTCAAGGCGTTTGTTTTTCTCGCTTCCCTTCCTGTGCTGCCCTTCCGGGCGAGCGATCGCGTGGATATTGTTCCCGTGGACTACGTCGCGAATGCGATTTCGCATCTTCATTTGAAGGAAAAACCGGAGCACGAGATTTATCATCTGTCTTCAGGAAAAGATTCGGAAACATATGAGGAATTGACGAAAGCACTCGCGGCCGCGCAGGGAAAACGCGCGCCAACTTTTGCGCCGTCGCTCGAGCGTTCCACGAAAAACATGGTGAACCTGCTTTCCGGGCGGCTGGGAAAAACGGGAAAGATGGCGACGCTGCTGAAAGTTTTTCTGCCGTACCTGACGTGGAATACGGTTTTCGACAATTCCCGCGTGACCAATGAAATGCGATGCAAGCCCGCGCCATTCTCGAAATATTGTTTTGCGCTTCTGAAATTCAGCCGCGAGAATCATTTTTTGTATCCGTATAAACCATGGCCTCACGACGCGGCGCTGGATTTCAGCGCATCGCAATCCGCGGCACAGGGAACACGCCGATGATGGACCTGCTGCTGGAGGCGTGGGTTGCCGGTTCGATCGAGCGCACAAAACTCGGCTGGATGCTGGGGAGCGGCAAAAGCTGGCGTCCCGGCGAAAAGCTGCGGCTGCTGTTTGCATGTTACTGCGGCGCGCGAAACACAGGCTCGGATTTGCGCGTCGAGGAAATTCTGCGTCAAGTGCGGCGCGTGCTAGGCGAAGAAAATGTGGACCTCGCTGTGATGACCCAGAATTTCGATTTGACGCGCGGATATTTTCAGGGCTCGCGGCAAGTTCATTTGCCGGATTTGTTTCCGCCGTTTTTGAGCCGCGAAGTGCCGAAATACGACGGCGTAGTGGCGTGTGAAGGCTCGATGTTCAAAAGCAAATTCGCGAACGCGCTGACCACGATGATGATTGGCGCGCTGGGATTGGCGTCGGCGCAAAACCGATTGTCGGTGGGATACGGAGGCGAGGCCGGCTACATGGATCCGCTGGTCGAGAAACTGTGCCGGCGATACTGCCGGGATTCGGTAGTGATCACGCGAAGCGAGGAATCGCAAGCGGCGTTGCGCAAGCTGGGCATCGCGACCGAGCTTGGAACGGATACAGCCTGGACGTTCGAGCCGCTGGGCCGCGAATACGGACAAAAAGCGCTGCGCGATGCAGGATGGGACGGAACAGCGCCAGTGCTGGCGGCATGTCCCATCAACCCGTTTTGGTGGCCGGTGAAAGCGTCGCTAGGCAAGGCCGCGGCGAAATTGCTGACAGGCGCCTACAAAAAGAGCTATTACCGCACAATTTATTTTTTTCGCTCGGGACGTAAAGTCGAAGCGGATTACTCGAAGTACATCGCAGCGTTCGCGGGCGCAGTGAAACGATTCCGGGATGAAAACAAAGTTTTTGTGGTTTGCGTCGGGATGGAAATGCTGGACCGCGACGCATGCGAGCGCTTCGCAACGCAAATCGGCGGAGCGTCAATTTTCTGCTCGGACCAATACGACATGTACCAGCTTGTGAGCATTTTGCGCGAGTGCCAGTTGATGGCGTCGTCGCGGTATCACGCGATTGTGACGTCCATGCCGGCGGGCGTGGCTTCGATTGGAATTACCATGGACGAGCGCATTCGCAACTTGATGCGGCAGCGCGGGCACGAGCATTTGCTGCTCGAAGTGGATGACGCGGAACTGGAGGGCAAACTCTTCGCGACACTGCAGCGGCTATGCCGCGAGCGGCAATGCGTGCGCGACGGAATCGGCCGCACCGTGGCGCGAAATTTGCAGTTGATGGCGCGAATGGGTATGTATTTCGAGCAATTTGTGGCGCAACGCTATCCGGAATTTCCGCTGCGCGCGGGCCAAATGAGCTGGGAAGATTATTTGCCGCCGCTGAGCCCCACCCTGCGGCAAATCGTCGAGACATACGATCCGTGAATTTCCTCGAGCGCATTTTTCAGCGGCTTGCGGAGGCGGGGGATGCGCCGGTCCTGCGGGAAATTCGCGGGAATGAACTTGTGCCGGCGAGCGGAAAAGATTTGCTTGCGCTCATCGCGGAGGCGCGCACCTTTATCGTTGCAACGGGATTAGCAAAAGGCGATCGCTGCGCGCTGCTGGCGCCGAACAGCATCCGCTGGGCCGCGCTGGATCTGGCGCTAATGGCAGAGGGCGTGATTGTAGTGCCGCTGTACGCGCGGCAGGCGGCGAACGAGCTTGCGGTGATGATTCAAGACAGCGGCGCGGCGCGGATTTGCTGCGAGAATGCTGAATTGCGCGCGGCGATCGCCGGCGCGTTACGCAACGCTCCAGCAATTTCGATGTTCGATGAGATTTTTGGCGCGCGCGCAAGTTCGCCGTCCCGCTCTTCGCCAGCGCCTTCACAACCACTTGCGCCGAGCGATCCTGTAACGATCATTTACACTTCGGGAACGTCGGGCGAGGCAAAAGGAGTTGTGCTGACGGAGGCAAACGTCGATTACATGCTTTCGTGCACCACGGCGCGGCTCGATCAATTGATGGGCGAGCGCGCCGCTCCGGAGCAAGTGTTTCATTATTTACCGTTCAATTTCGCGGCGTCCTGGATTTCGCTGCTTAGTTACTTTTCCCGAAAAAGCGTCGTCACGCTGTCGACGGATTTGACGAAGCTTGCGGATGAAATGCGCATCGCGGCGCCGAATTATTTCTTGAACGTTCCGGCGCTGCTCGAGCGCGTGCGAACGAAGATTGAGGAGAACATTCGCGGCAAAAGCGGGTGGATTGCGGCTCTTTACGCAAAAGCGAAACGGGCATATTTGTCTGGCGGGGCCGAAAAAGCTGGAACATCCGACCGGGCAGCGCTTGCGGCGGCACGCGCGTTGATATTCCCGACGGTGCGCCAAGGATTGGGCGCGCAGCTCACAGCGCTGATTTGCGGGTCGGCGCCGCTGGCCGTGGAAACCCAGAAATTCTTTATGATGCTGGGAATTCCAGTGCTGCAGGCTTATGGATTAACGGAAACGACGGCGATCTGTACGCTCGATGATCCAAATTTCGTCGAGCCAGGATACGTAGGGCCAGCCATTCCGGGAATTGAGATGAAGCTTGGCGAGAATCAGGAAATTCTGGTGCGCGGCCCGAATATTTTTTCAGGTTACTGGAACAGGCCCGAAGAAACAGCGAAAGCGCTGCGTGATGGATGGTTTCATACTGGCGATCAGGGCGAAGTGAATCAAAACGGTCGCTGGAAAATCACCGGGCGCATCAAGAACCTGATTATTTTGAATTCGGGCCACAATATCGCGCCCGAGCCGCTGGAGGAAGAACTCACGAGACACTTGCCGGGCGCGCAGGTGATGCTCGCCGGAAATGGACGCAGCTATTTGGTTGCGCTGGTGGCAGCGGCAAATTCCGAATTGACCGATGCGAAAGCAAGCGCGGCGATTGAGGAGATGAATGAGCGTCTGCCGCATTACCGGAAGATTCGCGCGTTTCATTTGGTGGGTGAGCCGTTCACGATGGAAAGCGGAATGCTGACGGCCAATGGTAAACTCAAGCGCGACGCGGTCGCGGCGCAGTTCAAAACACAAATCGAGCAGCTCTATCGAAAGCGAGAGGCATGAAAAGCTTTTCGGGTAAAACACTGTCGTGGAGCGCCAAAGACAATATCATCGAGCTGGAGCTGCATCACCCGCCGTGCAATGAAATCGGCGCAGCGACCCTCGATGAGCTCGAACAATTTGCGCACGCGGTCGAGCATGCGGAGAAGAACTGCCGCGCGATCATCATATACAGCAGTGTTTCCGCGGGTTTCAGCGCGGGCGCGGATCTGCGCGAGCTTTACCGCGGCCTGCAGAAGCTGTCCTTTGCGGAACGAATCGCCGGTGTGCGCGACTTCTTGCAACGAATTCACAGAGTGCTGAATACAATTGACGCCGCGCCAATGACCACCGTTGCCGCGGTGCACGGCGTCACGTTCGGCGGCGGGCTCGAATTGGCGCTGGCCTGCGACCTGATTATTGCCGATAAAAATGCGCGATTCTGTTTTCCCGAGCTGCGGCTGGGATTGATTCCCGGATTCGGCGGAATCCCGCGGCTGAAGCGCGACGTGGGAAACGCGGTGATTCGCGATATGCTGCTGACCGGCCGAAGTTTCAACGCGTCAAAAGCGCAGGCTGCCGGGTTGGTGAGCCAAGTCGCCGCCGAGGGCGAGGCTGTCGCCCTGGCGCGCGCGACCGCAGCCCAAGCCTGCAAGTTTGACCGCGACACGGCAGTGGCCGCGAAGCGTTTCATCAAGCCGATTCCGTACGAAGAGTTGCGGCGCGAAATCGAACTTTTCTGCGAGATGTTCAGCCGGCCCGCCGTGGAAGAGGGCCTGCGGAAATTTGTGGACAGCACGGATAAAATGCCGTATCTCCCGTGAGCGCGCAATTTGGAATTCAGGAGCCAAGCAAAATGAAGAAAGCCCCAGCCGAAGCGAACGCAACGACAAAGCATACAGGCGAGAAGGCGTGGCGCAAATGGCTTTCGATGTGTGTTTGCGTGGTGGCGGTCTGCGCGATGCTGACTTCGGGCGCGAGAGCGCAGCAACACCGCTTTGAAGTAGCCGACATGGAAAAACTGGTCAGCGTTGCCGATCCGCAAATTTCGCCGGACGACAAATCCATCGCGCTGACCGTGGGGCGCATCAACATGAAAGAGGACGGCACAGACAGCGAAATCGTGCTCATCAATATCGCTTCAGGCGAGCAGCGCGTTCTGACGTCCGGGCACAAGCATGCCAGCTCTCCGCGATGGTCACCTGACGGCAAGAGTTTGGCATTTATCGCAGAGTCGGGCGAGGAAAAGGACGCAACGCCGCAGGTCTTCATGTTGCCCATGGATGGCGGTGACGCAAAGAAAATCACGAATGCGTCAGATGGCGTCGAGCAATTCGCGTGGCGGCCTGACGGAAAGGTGATCGCTTACGTCACGCCCGATCCTGCCGACAAAAAGGCAATCGCGGCGCATCACGACGCGTTTCAAGTCGGCGACACGGATTATCTGGAGACCGCAGCCGGGCAGCCTTCGCATGTTTGGTTGGTGTCAGCTGACGGGGGAGAAGCGAAAAGAATTACGTCCGGCACGTGGAGCTTGCCGATCGTGTTTCCGCCCTCGCCGCCGTCTTCGCCGCTCTCATGGTCGCCGGATGGAAAATCGCTTTTGATTACGCGGCAGGAAACCGCGGAGCCCGGCGACGGATTCGACGTGACCATTCAAGTGCTCGATGTGGATACCGGGAAAATGCGCAAGCTGACTTCTCACAAAGAATTGGAAAGCGCGGGCGTATTTTCGCCGGATGGCTCGCAGGTCGCCTACTGGTACAGCAAGGACGGAGACGCGAACAATCAGAATGAGATTTTTGTCACGCCGATCAGCGGCGGCGACGGCACGGACGTGACGCGCGCGATTGATCGCGACATTGTGCGCGCGATCTGGATGCCGGACGGAAAATCGCTGCTTGTCAGCGGCGACGATGGCGTGGGCACGGCGATGTGGATACAGCCGGTTGACGCCGCGGCGAGGAGATTGAATCTCGGCGACGTGGAACCTTCTTGGAGTTTTTGGGTCGATGCGATGGTCGGGCCGAAGGGCGATATCGCGTTCACCGGCAGCACCGCGGGCCATCCGGGCGAACTTTATTATATGAGTTCGAGCGATGCGGAGCCGCGGCGGCTTACGAATTATAACGATTGGATTTCTTCCATCGAGCTTGCAAAGGCGGCAGCGGTCAACTGGCAGGGTCCAAATGGATTTCATGAAGATGGCGTTTTGGATTATCCTCCCGGGTTTTCGAAAACTAGCAAATATCCGCTGGTGCTGCTGATTCATGGCGGGCCGCAGGCAAGTTCGACTGTGGGATTCGATGTGCTTGGACAACTCATCGCTGCGCAGGGATATTTGGTGTTTCAGCCGAATTATCGTGGCAGCGATAATCTCGGCAACGCGTACCAGCGCGCGATTTACCGCGATGCAGGCGATGGGCCTGGGCGCGATGTGATGGCGGGACTCGCCACGGTGGAAAAAATGGGCATCGTCGACACGAATAAAATTGGCGTTTCTGGATGGTCCTACGGCGGCTACATGACTTCGTGGATGATTGGCCACTATCACATTTGGAAAGCGGCTGTTTCGGGCGCGGCGGTAAACGATTTGATTATGGAAGCGACTGTGTCGGACGGCAATCAAGAGGATTATCCTTCGATGGGCGGCTCGCCGTGGGTTGGCGATAACTGGAAAATCTATCGCGCGGAATCGCCGATCACGTACGCTGCGCAAATCACGACGCCGGCGCTGATCCTCTGCGACACGGGAGATTTCCGCGTGCCGATTGTGCAATCCTATGAGATGTATCACGCGCTCAAAGACAACGGCGTGACCACGGAATTTTTTGCGTATCCTGTGCGCGGACATTTTCCCGGCGATCCGGTGCATCGCGAAGACGTGATGACCCGCTGGATTGGTTGGCTGAATAAATATCTGCAATAGGCTATTAGCAGCGGGTTATTTGAAACAGGCTGGATAACGTGTCATCTTGGCAGTTCACAATAAACTTATGCCAACTCTTCAGGAAGTTACGAACGAAGTTCTGCAGCTCGCGGCGGAGAATTTCAAAGTGCCGTGCGAGCAGCTTGCGCCGGCGGATGATTTTTTCAAAAAGCTGGGCATTGACAGTTTGCAGGCGCTCGGGCTGCTGACGCGCATCGAAAATCATTTCCATATTGAGCTGCCGGATTACGAACTACAGGGCGTGACGGATTTTCGCACGCTCGCCGCGCGCATCCACGCGCGTCTGTGATGCTGAATCTCCGCGAATATTCCTCAGTGGGCGCAGCCTTGCGCGCCGCGCTGGAACGCTGGCCGGACGAAATTTGCCTGATTGAAGCGGACCGCGAGCGCGAGAACTGCCGGCTGACTTACCGGCAGTTCAAGGAAGCGGCTTTGCCACTCGCTCGCGCGTTGCAGGATGCAGGGCGCGCTGCGAACACGCGCGCGGCGATCATCATGACCAATCAGTCCAAGTGGCTGATTTCCGCGTATGCCATCTTTTTTCGCGGAGGCGTGCTGGTTCCACTCGATTATAAGCTCACCCCCGCCGAGCATTTGCAGCTTCTGGCCCATTCGAAGGCGGAATTCCTGATCATTGAATATTATTTGTGGCGAGCGATTACGCAGGCCGCGGAATTCACAAAGCTGAAGGCGCGAACCGTGATCGTCACGGAAGCGCCGCCGAATGCGGAGCTCCACGGAGCAAAGCGATGGGAAGAATTTCGCGGCGCTGGCGAACCTGACTTCATCGAACGCAAAAGAAGCGATTGGGCGTCTATCGTATATTCGTCCGGAACGGGCGGGCGGCCGAAAGGCTGCGTGATGACGCACGACAATTATCTCGAGCAGTGCGCTTCGCTTGCCTCGCTCTATCCGTTTTGGCCCGGCGTGCGCTATTTGAGCATTTTGCCGACAAATCATGCCATCGATTTTATGATTGGCTTCGTGGGCCCGTTTGTGTGCGGGGCCGCTGTGGTTCATTTGCGGACGCTGCGTCCGGAATTTATACGCGAGGCTTTTCCGCGCTACCGCATTACCTACATCACCGTGGTGCCGATGATTTTGAAAAATCTCGAACGCGGGATGCGCGAGAGATTTGCCGCTTTGCCCCCGGTGCGCCGGCGACTGCTGAACACGCTGATAGCAGTAAATCGCGCATTGACGCGGCGGCGCCCGCATCTGTGGCTCAGCCGAATCCTTCTGCGCAACATCCATGAGGCTTTCGGCGGCCAGCTCAGGGCGATTTTTGTCGGCGGCGCGTTCACGGAGCCTGCTACTCTGCAATTTTTCTATGATTTGGGAATTCCGGTTGGAAACGGATATGGGCTTACGGAGGCGGGCACGACGATCACGTTGAACGACTTCAAACCATTTCGCGCAGATACGGTGGGCAAAGCGCTGCCGGGCAGCGAAGTCCGGATTGTGGATCCGGATTCCGATGGAATTGGAGAAGTGGCCGCGCGCGGCAAAACGATCATGTCGCATTATCTGGACGATCCGGAGATGACCGCGGCCACAATTGTGGACGGATGGCTGATGACCGGCGATCTTGGCAAGCTCGATTCCACCGGCCATTTGCAACTTTTTGGCCGCAAGAAAAACATGATCGTCACCGAGGGCGGCAAAAATATTTACCCGGAAGACATCGAGAATGTGTTTGCCGGATTGCCGGTGAAGGAATTTTGCATTTTTGCGGCAAACTATATTTGGCCGCAGCGGACTATGGTTGGCGAGCAGCTTGTCCTGATCGCTCGCCTGGATGACGCAGCCCGCGACGCGAACGATTTGCGTTCGGAGATTGCCGGGCGCAATCGCGGTTTGCCGGCTTTCAAACGCATCAGCGGATACCTGCTGTGGACGCGCGATTTTCCGCGCACCGCGTCATTGAAAATCAAGCGCGATGCTTTGGCCGGTGAAATTCGCGCGGCGACTGAACGCTCGGCATTCATTGCAATTTGAGGAAGAGTTCGTGGCCAAAAGCTTTTTCGCAATCGTGAATCCTGCCGCGGGAGGAGGGCGCTGCGCCAAACTCGCGCCCGCGGTGTTGGAGCGGCTGCGCGCCTCGGGAATTCAACTCGAGGTAGCGGAAACTCACGGGTCCGGCGACGCGACCATTTTGACGCGCGCCGCGCGAAAGGCGGGGCATCGCAATTTTCTCGCGGTCGGCGGCGACGGCACTTCGTACGAAATCGTGAATGGCATTTTCCCTCTTCCAGAAAACGCTTCTGGCGAGCGGTACACACTCGCTCTTCTGCCGTTGGGAACCGGCAACTCGTTCTTGCGCGATTTTCGCGATGAAAATCATTCTGGAAATGCGAGCGCCATGGAGCGCGCCATTGTGCGCGGCGTGAGCCGGGCGTGTGACGTCCTAAGGCTTCAGCACGCATCAGGAGAACTGTATTACATCAACCTCTTGACGCTGGGGTTTGCCGCCGACGCCGCGGAAGTGGCGAATCGCTATCTAAAGCCGTTTGGGCATTTTGGCTACACGCTCAGCGTGATGGCGTGCCTGGCGCGTTTGCATCGCAGAGCGTTTCCGATGCGCGTGGACGATGCAGTGGAATTCGATAAGCGCCCGTGCCTGTTTCTCGCGTTCTGTAATACGAAATTCACCGGCGGAAATATGCTGATCGCGCCAAACGCGGACGCTTTCGACGGATTGATCGAGTATGTCCGCTGGGGCCCGATTGGACGCGTCGGCCTGCTGCGCAATTTTGCTACGCTTTTTGACGGGACCCATATTCATCACGCTATGGCGTCGCGCGCGGCGGTTCGGAAAGTGGAATTTTCGCTCGAAGGGCCGGTGAACGTAACGATTGACGGCGAGAGCTTACAGTTGCAATGCGAGCGGCTCGACATTCTACCCGGCGCGCTGGATGTAATCCTATGAAGCAGCTCTATCGCAAAGCGCGTTCATTGGCGCTCTGGGCCGTCAGCGGCGCGCATTTTTTTATAATTTGTCCGCTGCTCGTTGTGCTGGGCGCAATCGTTGATCCGCGCAAGAACGACCGGCCGCAGCGCATTTTCTTTCGCAATATTTTGCGCCTTGCCGGAGTGAAGTTCGAAGTGCGACGCTCGCCGGGATTCGATGCGCAGCGCACCAGCCTTTTCGTGTGCAATCACGTCAATATCTTTGACCCTTTCGTCATCTATTCCGCGATTCCGCAATTCGTGCGCGGCTTCGAGCTGGCATCGCATTTCAAAATCCCAGCGTACGGATGGATGATGGGGCGCTTTGGAAACATTCCCGTGCCGGATGAGAACGACCGCACGCGCGCGAGCATGCAGCAAATGACGCGCAAGGCCGAACAGGCGTTCAAATCGGGGATCAGTTTGATCGCCTTTGCCGAAGGCGGGCGGACACGCGATGGGCACGTAGCGCCGTTTCAAAAAGGCGTGTTTCGGCTGGCGATTCGCTTTGGCGTTCCCATTGTGCCGATGAGCATTGTGGGCTCATACGAATTTCATCGCACTGGCGATTGGATGCTGAATCCCTCGACAATTATGGTGTATTTGCACGACACGATCGAGACGCTGGGCATGAGGAAGGAGCAAGTCGAAGAGCTAAACGAGCGCGTTCACGCGATTGTTTCCGCGCCGGTGGAAGAGCATATCGCGCGCCTGGCAAATAAGAATGCCGCAGCCACGGCGAGCGCAAAAGTCAAAGTCGCCGATTGAAAATCAAAACAGCTCGCGATTGCCGGGAATCATGCGGCCCGCGCGAATTTCTTGCCACGTGAAAATCACGCGGTGAATGACCGTCAGCGTGGAAAGTATCGCGATGACCCACAGCACAGGGGCCATTCGCAAGAACGCCCCGCCAATAATCAGCAGCACCAGTCTTTCCGGACGTTCCATGAAGCCCACTTTGCACTGCGGAATCAGCGACTCGGCGCGCGCGCGCGAATAGCTCACCATGAATGAGCTGGCCATCGCTACGGCGGCGAGTCCCATGTAAAACGGACGTCCAATCAGCGTGTAATGAACCACCAACCCCATATACAAACCCAAATCGGAGTAGCGGTCGAGCGTCGAATCGAGGAACGCTCCGAATGCGGTGGTGCGTCCGGCGTGGCGCGCGACTTGACCGTCGGCCATGTCAAGGAAGCCGGCCAGGAAAAGAACCGCCGCCGCACTATGAAATTCTCCGTATGCGAAGAGCACCGCAGCCCACACATTGACAACCATGCCGATGACGGTGAGAACGTTGGGCGTGATGCCGGTCGCGGCCAGCGCCTTAACGACGCGCTCCAGCAGCCAGCCCGCGCCGGAACCGATCCAGTGCGTTACCGGATACCACAGCGGCTTTTTCTTGCCGTTCATCTGCATAAGATCACGTTCTATAAAATCATACGGCAAACCTCAAAAGCACCTCAAGCGCCAACAACGAATGTGATGCGAAAAAAACCGCGCAACCGGCAACAGTCGCGCGGCTGCCTACATCGAGCTGTCGTCCGAAGTACTGCTTGCCTTTGATGTAACGCCTATCGCCGGAATATCCGCGCTGCGAATCTGGCGATTCAGTTCAACGAGGTCTTTGTCCTTCAACTCGCGATAGGTTGCCAATTGTTCATCGAGCTGTTTGTTCAGCACGGCGAAAACCTCGCGCGAGGAAACCGTGGGAGCACCGTCAGCACTGTCGACTGTGCTCACCACAGCCATCATCTGGTCGGCGATCATGATGGGATAATTCAGCGGATCCTCGCCCGACTTTGATTTCGGCTGTATGATCGCGTCTTCCACGGCAGTGAGCTTCTTGTCGAGCTCCTTCGCAGAATCGAGCGCCGCTTTCGCTTTTTCGTTTCCGGCAAGCCGCTTCTCCAGCGCCTCAATCTGCCCGTGAAGTTCGCGAATCTGATTCACGGCGTCATCAGCGTCGGTGATGCGCACGTTGATTTGCTGGTTGAAGTCGAACTGCTCCTGCAAAGCCGCTTCGGAAACGTGAATGCGCGGATCCTCTTCCACTTTTAAGGGAGCCGAGTAATCGTGGCCCGCGACGGTCAACTTCACTTGATAATTCCCGGGCACGGCCATTGCACCGCTTGGGCGGCCGCCCCACGAGACGGCTCCGGGCACACTCGTTGGCGGTTTGTAACGCAAGTCCCAAACAAACCGGTTCAAGCCGGGCTTTGCGCCGAGAGTTGCGCGGCCGCCTCCAAAAAATGAAAATCCACCTCGCGCGGATGGCTTCTCGCTCTTGCTCGAATATTTCTGCACCAGTTTGCCCTTCGAGTCCAGAATCTCGAGCGTGATCGGCTCTTTCGGCGTCGTCTTCAGCGAATAATCGATAATCGCGCCCGACGGCGGATTTTCTCCCGCAGCGATTCCTCCCGGAAGATGGAATGAGCCGCCGCGGGAACGATAAGTCTTGCGCGGCTTGAACAAATAAGCGTCCTGATTCGCTACTTCCGCCGTCATCTGGCGCAGCGGCGAAATGTCATCGAGAATCCAAAACGCGCGGCCGTGCGTCGCGATAATCAAATCGTCGCGATGAATGGTGAGGTCGTGAACCGGAACAGTCGGCAAATCGAGTTGCAACGATTGCCACTTCGCGCCGTCGTCGAAAGAAACCCATACGCCTGTCTCCGTGCCGGCAAACAACAATCCTCTGCGTACAGGATCTTCGCGAATCGCATGCGTAATCGAATCGGCGGGCAAGCCGTCGGTGATTTTCGCCCACGTCTTACCATAATCGGTCGTCTTGTAGAGGTAGGGCCGAAATTCGTCCCACCGAACGCGATCCGCAGCCACATAGGCCGTGCCAGCTTCGTGCGGAGAAGGTTCGACCAAGTCGATGCGGCTCCACTCCGGCAAATCTTTCGGCGTCACGTTCAACCACGTTTTGCCGCCATCCCGCGTCACGTGGACGAGCCCGTCATCGCTGCCTACCCAAATCAGGCCACGTTGCAGCGGAGATTCCGCCACCGCAAAAATCGTGTCGTAATATTCCACGCTGGTGTTGTCCTGCTCGATGGGCCCGCCCGATGAGCCCTGCTTGCTTTTGTCATTGCGCGTGAGGTCAGGGCTGATTACCGTCCATGTTTGCCCTTCGTCCGTGCTTTTGAAGAGCACTTGCGCTCCGTGATAAATCGTGTGCGAATCGAACGGCGACATCGCAATCGGCGCGGTCCACTGGAAACGGTATTTTGTGTCGCTCGCCGGATGGCCCATGGGATTCAGCGGCCACGCGGAAATGTCCTGCTCCTGGCCGTTGGCCCTGTCATAGCGCGTGATCAGTCCGTCGTAAGAGCCCGCATACACGACGTTCGGCTCCTTCGGATCCGGAATAACGAATCCGCTTTCGCCGCCTCCCACGTCGTACCAATCTTTGTCACCGATGTCGAACCCATCCGTGCGGCTGGCGATCGCGACCGTGCTGTTGTCCTGCTGCGCGCCGTAAACGTAATAGTTGAAACGGTCATCGGTGGATACGTGATAGAACTCCGCCGTCGGCTGATTGTCCTCCGTCGACCAGGTTTTTCCGCCGTCCTCGGAAATCGTTGCGCCGCCGTCATCCGCTTCAATCATGCGATCCGTGTTGGTGGGATCGATCCACAAATCGTGACGATCTCCGTGCGGCGCGTTCACGCCTTTGAACGTTTGCCCGCCGTCGGTGGAGCGATACATTCCCGTATTCAAAATGTAGACCGTGTCCGTTTCCTTGGGATCCGCGTAAATATTCATGAAGTACCACGCGCGCTGGGTGAAGTCGTGATTTCCGTTGATGAATTGCCAGTGCTCGCCGCCATCGTCGGAGCGATACAGGCCGCCCTTTTCCGATTCAATCAGCGCATAAACGCGCTCGCCATCCGCGCCCACCGCGATTCCTATGCGGCCCATCACGCCGGCGGGCAGGCCATTGCCTTCCAACTGCTTCCACGTTGTTCCGCCGTCAACCGATTTGTAGATTCCGCAGCCCGGGCCGCCGCTGGTAAAGCCCCAGGGCGTGCGGACCTCCTGATACAGCGCAGCGTAAAGCGTATGCGAATTTTGCGCCGCAAAGGTCAGGTCGATCGCGCCCGTCTTATCGTCCTTGTAGAGAACTTTCTGCCAGGTTTTGCCGCCGTCCGTCGAGCGGAAAACCCCGCGCTCCGCATTCGGGCCATACGCGTGGCCAATCGCGGCGACAAAAACAATGTTCGGATCGTGCGGATCAATCAAGATTTTCGCGATGTGCTTCGTGTCATCGAGGCCGATGTGCGTCCACGTTTTTCCGCCGTCCACGGATTTGTACATTCCGTCGCCGTCGGAGATGTCGCCGCGCAGCGCCTCCTCGCCGGTGCCCACATAAATCACGTTGGGATCCTGCGGGTCGACGGCTATCGCGCCGATCGATGAGACCGCCTGATGTTCGAAGAGCGGCTTCCAGGAAATTCCAGCGTCGGTCGTTTTCCAGACGCCTCCAGCGACTGCGCCAAAATAAAAGACGTTAGGATTGCCAGCGACGCCGGCGACCGCCTCCGCGCGCCCTCCCCGGAACGGGCCGATAAGCCGCCATCTCATTCCCGCAAGAGAATCTTTTTCGAGCGTCTGACCCTTGGCGGAAAATCCCATTCCAAAAATGCAAACTATCGCAGCGGTGAAAGCAAACAAACGCAAACGCATCCCAGCTCGCATGCAAATCCTCCTCGAAAAAAATTTCAGTAAAGACGGCGCGCAAAACCGCGCCGCTGCTAATTCGGACGCAGCCACAAAAGGACAACCTCGCGTGGGAGCAGGCCGCGCCCGGCCAATTCAGTCACCTTTTCCTTAGATAATGTGAAAGAGGCGTATGTATACCGCATTCCCGCGCAAAAATGAATAGCGAATCTGCGACGGCTGCGGTCACATGAATGTTGCAATTTCTTCCAGGGATTTCTTCGCGATCAGTGGCACTCTCGCTCCCTCCGCCGGGTAGCCCACAACAAGAATCAGAAAAGGCCGCTCATGCGCCGGGCGGCCTAACAGTTCGTTCAAGAAACCCATTGGACTGGGCGTATGCGTGAGCGACACCAGCCCTGCGTGGTGAATGGCCGTCATCAGGATGCCCGTGGCAATTCCGACGGACTCGTGAGCGTAATAATGTTTTACCTTGCGCCCGTCCGGCAACACGCCGTAACTCTGCGCGAAAATGACGACCAGGCACGGCGCATTTTCAAGGAACGGCTTGTGTTCGTTCGTGCCCAGCGGCGCCAGCGCGTCCAGCCACTCCTTCGGCGCCTTGTGATGGTAGAACTCGAATTCCTCTTTTTCTGCCGCCGCGCGAATTTTCCGTCTTATCTCCACATCGCTGACTACCACGAAGCGCCACGGCTGCATGTTCGCGCCATTGGGAGCTGTGCCAGCCGCGCGCAGGCAGTCCTCGATAACTTCACGCGGCACTGGGCGTTGAGAAAAATCGCGCACGGTGCGCCGGCGCCGAATTTCCGCGTAGAACTCCGCCGCGCGCCGCTTCATTTCTTCTGTCGAATATTCCTGATACCCGGGCAGCGGAACAAAAACAGCATCTGTCATTCAGACTCTCCATTCCGCAGCTAGCCTCAGACGGCGCACCCGCTTAAAGCGTTACAATAATCGCGCCCTGCGGCAATCACCGAACGCTCATCGCGAAACGCCGCGAGCCGCTCTCTCGTCGCATTGGAAATTCCAGGAATTGTCTGGTACTCTTCGCCGCGATGCCCATCAGATTCGACGCTCGCGCTTTGTACGCTGCCCTGGACGCTCAGCGCCGGCAGCGCGGCATGTCCTGGCAGGAGGTTGCTAGAGAGATTGGCGTCAGCGCCTCAACCCTCACACGCACTCGCCACGGTGGCCGGATGGAAGCGGATGGAATGCTCGCAATGACCCGCTGGCTTGGCCGCACCGCCGAAAGCTTTACTCGAAAAACCGCGCGCTAGTCAGCCGTGCCCCGCCACTTCCTGAATCGCACGGCGGGGCTCGTCCACCCGAGCGATTCGCACAGTAGCGGTCTACTTCCGCTGTCATTCCCAGCGCATGCGTTTCA
>DASYYQ010000024.1:0-22563 GCA_035933545.1 Candidatus Acidiferrales bacterium
TCGACGCCGCGAAGTTTGCGCGGAGCGAGATTGGCGACGACGACGACTTTTTTGCCGATGATTTGCTCGGGCGTGTAAGCGGTGGCGATTCCTGCGACGACCTGGCGAACTTCGTCGCCGATGTCCACGAGAAGTTTCAGAAGCTTGTCGGCGCCGGCGACGCGTTCGGCGGATTTGATGAGGCCGACGCGCATTTCGACCTTGGCGAAATCCTCGATGCCGATTTTGCCAGAGGCAGCGCCAGCGGACGCGGCCGAAGAGCTTGCCGAGGCTCCGGCGGCAGCGGTTGCGGCGGATGGCGTTGCGGCGGGGTTGCGAATTTCGTCTTCCATAGCTTCGATCCTTTCGAATGCTTCGGTTTTATCCACGCGCGGAAAAACGGCTTGCGGCGCGGCGACTTGAAACGCGGGCTTTTGTTCATTCCACCAATTTGGCGCGAGAGATTCGGATTCGAGACGCGTGGTGTAGCCAAGCTGCTGCCAAATTTGCTGTGTAGCGTGCGGAAGAACGGGATGGGCGAGACGCGTGACGGTGCGGAGGACTTCATAGGCGGTGTAGAGAACCATTTCGAGGCGCGCCCATTTGGATTGTTCCTTGACGAGCAGCCAGGGCTGAAATTCCACGAGGTATTTGTCAACTTCGGCGATGAGGCCCCAGATGGATTCGAGGGCGCGAGAAAAATCATAAGAGTCGTAGAAGCGCGCAACTTCTTCGCAGGTGGTCTGGCGGAGGGCGGCGACTTCGCGGTCACGGTCATTTTCTTCAGCGGCGCTGCGGGCGGGAACGCGGCCGCCGAGGTACTGCTCGATCATAGTGAGCGTGCGGCTGGCGAGATTGCCGAGGCCGTTGGCCAAATCGGCGTTGTAGCGCGTGATGAGGGATTCGCGGCTGAAATTGCCGTCCTGGCCGAAAACCATTTCGCGCAGGAGAAAATAGCGCAGGGCGTCAACGCCAAGAACGCGAGCGATAGGCTGCGGATATTGCATGTTGCCGCGCGATTTGGACATTTTTTCGTCGGCGAAAAGCCACCAACCGTGCGCGAAAATTTGCTTGGGCAACTGTTCGCCGGCGGCCATCAAAAATGCGGGCCAGTAAACGGCGTGAAAGCGGAGAATTTCTTTGCCGATGAGATGCACGTCGGCGGGCCAGTAGCGTTCGAACTGCAATTCGTCATCGGCGTAGCCAATGCCGGTGATGTAACTGGTGAGCGCGTCATACCAGACGTAGAAAATATGTTTTTCGTCGCCCGGGAATGGGATGCCCCATTTGAACGACGTGCGGCTAATGGAAAGATCGCGAAGGCCGCTGCGAACAAAGGCGAGCACTTCGTTGCGCCGGGAATCGGGCTGAATGAAATCAGGCTGCTTTTCGTAAAGTTCGAGCAGGCGATCCTGAAACGCGGAGAGCTTGAAAAAATAGTTTTCTTCGCGGACACGTTCCGTGGGGCGCTTGCATTCGGGGCAAAGATTTCCGGGGAGCGGCTCGTCCACGTACATTTCGTCGAAGACGCAATACTGGCCTTCGTAGCTGCCCTTGTAGATGTGGCCCTGGTCGAGCGCTTTGCGAAAGAGCATTTGCACGGCGCGTTCGTGGCGCGGCTCAGTGGTGCGGACGAAACGGTCAACGGGCAAATCGAGTTCCTGCCAGAGCGCACGATATTCCGCAGAAATGCGGTCGGCGAATTCGAGCGGCGTGGTGTGCGCGGCCTTGGCGGCGCGTTCAACTTTTTGGCCGTGCTCGTCGGTGCCGGTGAGAAGGACAACATCGTAGCCGCACATGCGTTTATAACGCGTAATGGTGTCGGCGATGATGGTGGTGTACGTGTGGCCGAGATGCGGGCGCGCGTTGACGTAATAGATCGGCGTGGTGATGTAGAACTTGGGTTTGGTGTCAGTCATGCGCTATTTCGCCGCTTCATTCGCCTTTTGAAAATGGAAATTCGCGGCCGCGAGAACCTGCTTGAGCGGAACGCCCTGTTGCGCGGCGATGCGCTGGCAATCTTCGTACTCGGGAGCGGCATTGAGAATTGTGCCATTCAAGCGGGAGATTTTCATGCGAATCGCGCCGAGCGGAGTGTCGACGGGAACGGTTTCGCGATTGAGCGTTTGGCGCTGAACTTCGTAAGAACGCACGCCGATGGTGGTGGTCTCGCTGAAAATCAGGTCCGTGAGGCGCGCGCGATTGGCGGCCTCGCAAAGCAGCGTGACGAGCTGGCCGGGGCGATTCTTTTTCATTTGCACGGGCGTAGAGAAAACGTCGAGAGCTCCTGCGGCGAGGGCGCGTTCGACAAAATAGCCGTAAATTTGCGGGCTCATGTCGTCGAGATTGGTTTCTATGACGGTGATGGACGCGCCGGAATGCTCGGCAATTTCGGGGGCGACGGATTCGCCGACGAGCAAGCGCAAAACATTGGGTTGCTCCGCGAGGTCCGCAGAACCCGCGCCATAACCGATGGCGGAGACACGCATAGGCGGGATTTTTCCGTAAGACGACGCGAGCGTGGTGGCGATGGCCGCGCCGGTGGGCGTGACCAGTTCTTTTTGAACGCCGCTGGAAAATGTTGGGGCGCCGCAAAGGAGTTCGGCAGTTGCGGGCGCGGGAACGGGAAGAATGCCATGCTCGGTCTGCACGCGGCCTCCGCCAACGTCCATAGAAGAGCAGGCGAATTGCTCGATGCCTAGGAGATCGAAGCCAATCGCGGCGCCTACGATGTCGATAATGGAATCCACCGCACCCACTTCGTGAAAATGAACTTTCTCGATGGCCATGTTGTGGACTTTGGCTTCGGCTTCGCCAAGGCGGCGGAAGATTTTGGAGGCATTAGCGGCGGCGCGCGGAGTCAGAGCGCCCTGGTCGATCATTCTCAGAATGTCGGAAAGATGACGATGATGGCGCTGCTCGCCGACTTCGATAGTGACTTTGGTGGCATGGATAGCTTTGCGTGCGACTTTTTGCGCGGAAATTGTCCAGGAATCGAGGCGGAGCTTGCGGAGTTCGGCTTCGAGGCGCGGGAGTTCGAGGCCGGAGTCGATGAGAGCGCCGAGCACCATGTCTCCGCTGATGCCGGAAAAACAATCGAAGTAAGCGAGCTTCATCGCGTGTTTTTCGAACCGGTAGCGCGTCGAGTGCGAAAGATAAACCATCGCACGCCGCGTAAAAATTCGAAACCACGATACTAAGCTGCGGTGAAAAGAGTGTCAAACGCGCGGCGCGTGCGGGTTCGGCACTGGCGACGTTGGGCCGCCATTTTTGACTGCGCTGCGCGAAACTCCCTATAATCCATTACCCTTTTTTGAGAAACTGCTAACAGAAAAGAGGAACGTGTATCAGGCAATCGAAAAGCGCGTGCGCGATGCACTGACGGAGCACATTCGCGCGAAGTATGGCGAGAGCGTGAATGTGGTGACAGAGCGTCCGCCGAAAATCGAGATGGGGGAAATTGCTTCGCCGGTGTGCTTCGAACTGGCGAAGAGGCTGAAGCGCGCGCCGCGGCAGATTGCGCAAGAAATTGCGACGACGATTGGAACAATCGAGGGCGTCGAGCGATTCGAGGTGGCTGGCAGCGGCTACTTGAATGTTTTTCTGGAGCGTGGCGCATTCTTTCGCACGGCGAGCGAAAACGCGGGGCGCGAAGCAGTTGCGGTGACGGCGAAGTCGCCCAAGGCCATTGTCGAGCATACCGCGATCAATCCCAACAAGGCGGCGCACATTGGGCACTTGCGCAATGCAGTGATTGGCGACACGTTTGTGCGCCTGCTGCGGCACGCGGGGCGGCGCGTGGAAGTGCAAAATTACATTGATAACACGGGCGTCCAAGTCGCGGACGTGATTTTGGGATTCAAAGAGCGCGACAAATCGTCTCTGGAAGATGTGCGCGCGCTGGCAGCAAAAAAGCAGCCGCGATTCGATTATTACTGCTGGGATTTGTACGCATGGGTGACGCTGTGGCTGGCGGAAGATAAAGCGCGGCTGGAGTTGCGCGGGCAAGTGATGAAAGAGATAGAAGAGGGGCATGGGGCTGTCGCGGAGATGGCGGAATTCGTGTCGACGGAGATTTTGCGGACGCATCTGCGGACCATGGACCGGCTGGGAATTGATTACGATTTGCTTTCGCGCGAGAGCGAAGTGCTGGGGATGAAGTTCTGGGACGCGGCGTTTCGGATGCTGAAGGAGCGCGGGGCGGTTCGGCTGGCGACCAGCGGAAAGCAGGCGGGCTGCTGGATTATGCCGCTGGGGGACGCTGGGGATGCTGAAGGCGATATGGCGGCGGAAGAGGGAGTGGCGGAAGCGAAAATTATCGTGCGTTCGAATGGCACAGTGACGTACGTCGGAAAGGATATTGCGTATCACCTTTGGAAGTTTGGCCTATTGGCGCGGGATTTTCGCTATGCGAAATTTCATGAGCATCCGGATGGGCATGTCGCGTGGGCGACGGCGATGGAGGGACGCAGCGGCGGCAGCGACGGCGTGCCTGCATTTGGAAATGCACAGGAAGTTTTTAACGTGATTGATTCGCGGCAGAAATACCCGCAGCAAGTGGTGCGCGAGGGATTGCGCGCTCTGGGATTCGAGGAGCAGGCGAATCATTTGACGCACATTGCGTACGACGTAGTGGGATTGACCCCGCGGTGCGCCGCGGAATTGGGTTACACGGTGACGGACGAGGATGCCAAACGGCCATACATTGAGATGAGCGGGCGCAAGGGCCAGGGCGTCAAGGCGGATGACTTGCTGGACGAAATGGAGAAACATGCGCTCGCAGAAGTGGATGCGCGGCACCGCGATTTTTCGGATGCGGAGCGCGCCAACGTGGCGCACGCGATTGCCATGGGCGCGCTGCGCTATTTTTTGCTGAAGTACACGCGTTCGACGATTATTGCGTTCGATTTCAAGGACGCGCTGAGTTTTGAAGGCGAGACCGGTCCGTACGTTCAATATGCGGTAGTGCGCGCGCGAAGCATCTGGAAAAAGCTGGCGGAGGCGAATCCCGGCTGGGAGGCGGCGAAAGCAGCGATGGCCAAAGGCGTGGAAGTTTTTCATACGACCGCGCCGGAGCAGCTGCTTACCGCGCCCGAGGGAAACGGTTTCTGGGAACTTGTGCTGCTGGCCGGGAGCCTCGGTAGCCAGGTGGAGGCAGCGGTGACGGCGCAGGAGCCGGCGTTTGTGGCGAAGTATGCGTTCCAACTGGCGCAGCAATTCAACATGTTTTATCACAAGCATCACATTATTTCGGAGCAGGATCCGGTGAAGCAGAATTTTCTGCTGCGATTGACGGCGCTCGTGGAGACCCAGCTCGTGAGCGCGCTGAAGCTGCTGGGAATCGAAGCACCGGAAAAAATGTAGCTCAGAGAACAGGGTTAAAGCATATAAAAAGCGTGAGTCGTCAAAGGCGCGAAAGTCTGTGCTACAAAAGCAAACGAACTTCTGTGAGAGCAGGTGGTTTGGCCGTGCGCAGCTAGGCGTGTATTTAGCCGCGCCGAGACCGTGGCAAAGCGGCGTCGAGACGCCGCATTCCAAGGAAGCACGGCTGAAGCGAGATTCTTCTAGGCGTAGGACCAATCCTCAAAATGACAAGAGCATGCAGATGGGTTCTCGTCACGCGCCGGTGACCGCTACTGGCGCATGGCGAAGTCAATGAGGGTGCGGATGGCGACGCCAGTGGGGCCGGAGGACGCCCAGGGCTTGGACTCATCGAGCCAGGCGGTTCCGGCGATGTCGAGGTGGACCCAGGGCGTGTCCTCGGCAAATTCCTTGAGGAACCACGCGGCAGTGATTGCGCCGCCCCCTTTGCCGCTGCCGGTGTTGCGAATGTCCGCGATTTTGCTCTTGATCATTTCTTGGTATTCGTCGTCGATGGGCATGGGCCACATTTTCTCGCTGGCGGAGCGGGCGCTTTCGAGGACGCGGTCGAGAAATTCGCGGGGCGTGCCAAATGCGCCGACGTGGACGTTGGCGAGAGCCACGACGATGGCGCCGGTGAGCGTGGCGGCGTCTATTAAGTGAGTGGCTCCGAGTTTTTTTGCGTAGCAAATAGCGTCGGCGAGAATCAGGCGGCCTTCCGCGTCAGTGTTAATCACTTCGATGGATTTCCCAGACATAGCGATTTGCACGTCGCCGGGCTTTTGCGCGTGCCCGCCGGGCATATTTTCGGTGGAAGGAATAACGGCGATCACTTCGATGGAAGGCTTAAGACGCGCGAGGGCGCGCATGACGCCGAGCATGGTTGCGCCGCCGCCCATGTCGTACTTCATTTTTTCCATATCCTGCGCGGGCTTGATGGAAATACCGCCGGTGTCGAAGGTGACCGCTTTACCAACTAGGCCGAGAACTGGAGCGCCGGCTTTTTTCTGCGCGGGACGGTAGCGAACGACGATAAATCGCGGCGGCTCGACGCTGCCTTGGGCGACACCGAGAAGCGCGCCCATTTTCAATTCCGCGATGCGCTTGTCGTCGAGAATGTCCACTTCGAGGCCGGCCTCGCGAGCCATCGCTTCCGCGCGTGAAGCGAGCATGCGCGGCGTGAGGCGATTGGAAGGCTCGTTGATGAGGTCGCGGGCGAAATTCTCGGATTCACCGATGATTCGGCCGCGCTCGACGGCGGCTTCGATGTCCGCGCGGGAATTCGCAGGAAATCCGGCGAGGGCGACGCGTTCGATGACTTTGCTGGGCTTTTTGTCGGTTTGATATTTGTCGGAGTCATATTCGGCGTGAAGGAGGCCTTCAACAATAGCCTGCGCGGCGGCAGGAGTTCGGTCCTTTTCGGCGGCGACGAGAGCGAAGGATTTTACGCCGCGCGCGCGAAGATAGCGCAGCGACGCGCCAGCGATTTTGCGAAGTTCGGCGTGTGTGAATTTGTCAGGCTTGCCCGCGCCGACGAGAAGAAGTTTCTGCGCGGCGAGGCCTTGGGGATAATGGAGCAAAACCATTTCGAGCAGCTTGCCGGTGAGTTCGCCGGTCTCGGCGAGCGGCTTGATTTTCCCTCCGATGATGCGGTCGAGTTCGGCGAGAGGGCCGTCGATGCGGGCTTCTTTGTCCCCGAAAACGTAGGCTACGATTGCATCCGTGGAAATGGATGAAACAGGCTGAGCGTCGAGCTGAACTTCGAATCGAACGGGCATAATTTCCTTTCGGCTGTTATTTTGACTTCCCCTCTGCTGTGAATGTCATAGACGCTTGTAGCGGTGCATGGCTTCGCGGGCCTCGCGCTTGTCTTCCTTTTCGCGTTCGGCGCGGCGGCGGTCCCAGAACTTTTTGCCGCGGGCCAGCGCGAGTTCGCATTTGGCCATGCCGTCGCGAAAATAAATTTTTAGCGGAATGAGAGTGAGGCCTTTCTGCTGGACTTGGCCGCTCAATTTATTGATCTCGCGGCGGTTGAGCAAGAGCTTGCGCGCGCGCAGCGGGCCATGATTCCACGGACCGCCGGGGCGGTATTCGGGAATGTGGCAATTCATGAGCCAGACTTCACCGCCTTTGATTTCGGCGTAGGCGTCGCGCAGAGCGCCCTTCCCTTCACGGAGGGTTTTCACTTCGGTGCCCAGGAGGACCATGCCGGCTTCGAAACGGTCGAGGAGTTCGTAATTGTAGGAGGCGGCGCGATTCTGCGCGGCAATTTTGACCGCAGGCGCGTCTTTTTTCTTGGCCGTGGACTTATTCGCAGGGTTCACCGATTTGTATGATAAACGGCGAACGAGCGCCGAGCAAGCGAGCGGCCCATGCTCGTTTGGGGAGTCACCCAAATGTAACGACAACGCGCGGTTTCCTTGTTGCATCATAGGGTGAATGCTAGACTGTCCGAGAAAATCCATTTTTTGGAGGGCGTGTTGCGCCGTCTGTTAATCGCGTCTTTTGTGGCGTTTGCCATGCTTTTTGTGGCGGGCTGCCCCAAAGGGAACCAGGACTACAAGGTCGGCCGCAAGGCTGAAATTGTCGGCGATTACGATACGGCGGTGATTTCTTTCGACAAAGCGCTGAAAAACGATCCACTCAACGCGGAATACAAGCTGCATGACATGCGCGCGCACTTCGAAGCCGGGCAGTTCCACGTGGAGCAAGGCGAAAAAGCGCTGAATCAGGGGCATCTGGAAGTGGCGCTGGGCGAATTTCAGAAGGCCGAAGCGATTGATCCATCTAGCGCGGTCGCCAAGCAGGAAGCGCAGAAGGCGGCAGATTTGCTGGCGAAGGTAAAGCAGGAGGAGGCACCCAAGCCGGTGGGCGTTGCGCCGCCGGAGGATACGGGATTGATGTCGGCGCCGCCGGAATTGAAGCCGCTGTCGCGGTCGCCAATCAATTTGAAAATGGGGCCGACGGATGCGCGAGTGGTGTTCAACACGATTGGGCAGCTTGCAGGATTGAGCGTGATTTTCGATCCAAGTTTCGTGTCGCGAAGCATCAATGTCGATTTGCCGAATGTGACGCTGGAGCAGGCGCTGGACGCCGTTTCGCTGGAAAGCGGGGCGTTCTGGAAAGCGGTGACGAGCAATATCATTTTGGTAGCGACCGACAACTTGCAGACGCGGCACAATTTAGAAGATGAAGAGGTGCAGACGTTCTATCTGCGCAATGCGACCACGCCGCAGGAAGTAACGGAAGTGGCCACGCTGCTGCGGACACTGCTGGACCTCACGCACGAGCAGCAAGTGGCCGACGACAACGCGATTGTAGTGCGCGCAACGCCAGCCAAACTCATGTTAGCCAGCAAAATCATTGACAGTCTGGACAAACCCAAATCTGAGGTTGTTCTCCAAGTGGACGTGCTGGAAGCGCGCGTGGACCACGAGCGCAATCTGGGAATCCAGCCGGGGCAAAGCGCGACGCTGGCGTTTACGCCGCGGACTTCGGTGCAGCCAAATGGCGGCAGTTCGTCGTCGAGTTCGAGCAGCGGCTCGTCTTCCACAGCGTCACAAATTACGCTGCAAGCTTTGCATCATCTTTCCAGCGCGGATTATAGCGTGACGCTCCCGGGCGCGACGCTCAACGCTCTATTGAACGACACCACGACGCGAATCATTCAGGATCCTTCGATTCGCATTGTGGACGGCGCGACAGCCAAGCTGAATATCGGCGACAGAGTACCCATCGCGACGGGCAGCTTCCAGGCGGGAGTGGGCGTTGGCGTAAGCGGAGGAGCAGGGCTGGTGAATCCACTGGTGAACACGCAATTCACGTATCAGGACGTGGGCGTAAATATTCAGGTGACGCCGCGAATTCATCCAGACGGCCAAGTGAGCCTGAAGATGACAGTGGACGTTTCTTCGGTGACGGGCCAGAGCAATATTGGCGGAATTCAACAACCGATCATCAGCCAACGAAAAATCGAAAACGACGTGCGACTGAGCGACGGCGAAGTGAATATTCTGGGCGGGCTGATTACGCGCTCAGACACAAAAAGTTTAAGCGGATGGCCGGGATTGGCGCGCATTCCTTTCCTCCGCTATTTCTTTTCGAGCAATGATAAGACAACGGAAGATGATGAAGTGCTGATTGCGCTGACGCCGCACATTGTCAGGATGCCGAGCATTACCGCAGATGATCTGCGCACGCTGGCAGCGGGAACGGACGAGAATATTCGCGTGTATGAGAAGAATGTGGATGGAGCGCCCGCGCCGGTGCAGCAGCCTCCGGCAGCCCCGAGCACCGCTCCTGCTAACCCTGCAAACGCCAATGCGGCCGGAAGTCCGGGAACGCCCGCGGCGCTGGCATTCCAGCCATCGAATGTTTCCATGAAGCCGGGCGACACGATGACCATTGGACTGGCGGTAGACAATGTGCATGACCTGTTCTCGATTCCGCTGCTGCTGCAATACAACCCGGCGGTGATTCAGGTGGAGGATATAAAAAATGGCGGGTTCCTGTCTGGCGGAACGCAGGAAATCGCGATTGTGCAGCAGGTGAATCAGCAGCAGGGGCAAGCAGTGGTTTCGGCGACGCGGCGGCCAAATACGCCGGGGATTAGCGGCACGGGAACGCTCGTCGGCATCGTAATTAAGGCGATCGCGCCGGGCACATCGCAATTGCAAATACTACAGGTGAACGCGAGGGATTCGCAGCAAAAGCCGGTTCCGCTGACCAGCGGAACAGCCACCATCCAGGTGCAGTAATGGGCAAGCCAGCGAAAAACGGGAGCGTCGCGAGAAAGCGATGGGCAGCGCATTCCATGGCCGGCCTGACGCTGCTGGAGTTGGTGATCGCTTGCGCGATTCTGGTGATTCTCTCGAGTATGGCCGTGCCCATGGCGCGCGTCCAAATCAAACGCGAAAAAGAAACTGAGTTGCGGCGCGATTTGATTGAGATGCGCAATGCCATCGATCGTTATAAGGATTGCGCGGACCATAATCTGATTCGTGTGAAGACAGATACGGAGGGCTATCCACCGGATTTGCAAACACTGGTGGATGGAGTGCAACTGGCGGGCGCTCCTGACCGGCGCATACGTTTTTTGCGGAAGATTCCCGTGGATCCGATGACCGGAGGCACGGATTGGGGTCTGCGATCGGTGCAAGATGACGCGGACGCCGATAGCTGGGGCGGGCAGGATGTTTTCGACGTGTACACAAAATCTACGGGTACGGCGCTGGACGGGACGAAGTATTCGGATTGGTGAGATAACAAGGATGTGGAGCAAATTTCAAACGGTAAGGATGCGGGTTAGCGCGGGCGGAGTGCGCCGTGGATGCGCCGATGCTGGATTCACGCTGATCGAGTTAATGGTGGTGATAACGATCATCCTGATTCTTCTGTCCATGGCGGCGGTGCGCTATGACCGTTCGATCCAGCGAGCGAAGGAAGCAGCGCTGCACCACGACCTCTCGGTGATGCGGCAGGCTATCGAGCAGTATACGTTGGACAAAGAGCAGGCTCCTCAGTCGCTGGATGATTTGGTGAGCGCGGGATATCTTAGCCATATTCCTGCGGATCCGATCACGAACACAAAGGACTGGACGACGGAGACGTCGGATACGATTATGAGCCCCGATCAAATGTCGGGAGGAATCAGCGACGTGCATTCCGGCTCGGACCAAGTGTCGTCGTTCGAGGGCACACCATACAGTTCGTGGTGATTTGATTTGCAGGTGATTCGCGACGATCTGAGGTTACTCGACGTAAGGTTAAATCCTGCCAAAATATACAGCTCAATAAGCGGGAAAAACGAAAGAGTGGTTGCGGGGGTTGGATTTGAACCAACGACCTCCGGGTTATGAGTCGTATGGATCAAACCTAACCGCTGAATGCGTTGCCCTTAACCTCCGTGACCTTCCGTCTTTCTAGCCTGATGGTCAGGTTTCTGCACCCAAGTTGTACCTAAGTTTTCCGTACCTTGCACGGGGGAAACGCGCAATGGGAAATGAGACCTGAGGGGCGCGACGTTGCGCATCGGCATCTCCTCGGTATAGAGTACGGCCAACCTGACAGCCCAGCAGGGGTGATTCGGACTGGGACGGCCGCTGCCTTGAGGGGTGCATGAGCGAAACAGATCGGTCACGAAAAGGAGGCCCTTCATCTGGCACTGATGGCCCTGCGAACTCTGCGCTCGGTCCCGACGCGCCAAACGCGGACGCAGCGGACGCTTCCGATTCTGTACCTGCCGCTGACGCGGATGTGACGCTCGACAATGCAGGTACTGCGCGTTCGCCTCGCTCTGCGGGTTCTTCAGCTTCGCGAGCAATTTCGGTTACTCCGGAAAGCAAATCGATCGGCCCGTATCGGCTGCTGCAGTTGCTTGGCGAAGGCGGCATGGGCGAAGTGTGGCTTGCTGAGCAGAAGAAGCCCATCCAACGCACGGTGGCGCTGAAACTAATCAAGGCGGGCATGGACACAAAAGCGGTAGTGGCCCGCTTTGAGTCCGAGCGCCAAGCTCTCGCCCTGATGGATCATCGGAACATCGCTCGCGTGTTCGAGGCCGGCTCGACTGCTGAAGGCCGCCCGTACTTTGTCATGGAGTATGTTCCCGGCTTCCCTATCACCGAGTACTGCGACAAACGCCGGCTCACGATGAAAGACCGGCTCGCACTGTTTCTGCAGGTTTGCGACGGTGTGCAACACGCGCACCAGAGGGCAATCATCCACCGCGACTTGAAACCCTCGAATGTGTTGGTGGTCGAACGCGAGGGAAAGGCGGTGCCGAAGATTATTGATTTTGGATTGGCCAAAGCTACAGCGCAGCGGCTCACTGACAAAACTCTGTTTACGGAACTCGGCGTGATGATGGGTACGCCGGAGTACATGAGTCCTGAGCAAGCCGACCAGCACGAACAGAACATCGACACGCGCACAGATGTGTATTCGCTGGGAATAATTCTGTATCAACTGCTCGTGGGAGTGCTCCCGTTTGACGCGAAAACGTTTCGGGCCGCGGGACTGGAAGCGATTCTGAGGCTGATTCGCGAGCAGGAACCTCCGAAGCCTAGCATGCGAGTTCGCACACTGGGCCCGGCATCGGCCGTAACAGCGGAGTTGCGACAGGAGCAGCCGCAATCTTTCGCGGGCCACCTGCAAGGCGAGCTGGATTGGATCACCATGAGGGCGCTGGAGAAGGACCGCAACCGGCGGTATGGGTCGCCCTCAGAACTCAGCGCCGATATCGGGCGCTATCTCCGCAACGAGCCCGTGCTCGCGCATCCTCCGAGCGCTGGATATCGGGCCAGCAAATTTGTGCGGCGTCATCGCGCCGCCGTAGCGGCGGCGAGCGCGATGGTGGTCCTCTTGATTGCATTTGCCGCGGCTATGGCCATACAGGCGCGGCGCATCGCCGCTGAGCGCGACCGTGCGAACCAGCAAGCGGAATTGGCGAAGCGCGTGGCGGACTTTATGGAAGGGATGTTCAAAGTGTCCGACCCGAGCGAAGCGCGGGGCAATAGCATCACGGCCCGTGAAATCCTAGATAATGGGTCGAAGCAAATCGATACGGGGCTGGCGAAAGATCCGGAGACCCAGGCGCAGTTGATGGGCGTCATGGGAGAGGTGTACCAGAACTTGGGGCTGTATCCCCGGGCGCAAACCCTCTTGGAGCACGCATTGGACACGCAGCGCCGAATTCATGGCCCGAGGAATCGTGACACGTTGAAGGCCGCGAACAACTTGGCTTGGCTTCTGACGCTCGAAGGAGATTTTCCCGGCGCCGATAAACTGGCCCGCGAGACACTGGATACTGCGCGCCAAGTCCTGGGCCCTGATGATCCCGAAACATTGACATCGATGCGTCGTTTGTCGAGCGTTCTCTTCCGCGAAGGGCACTATTCTCAGGCCGAGAGCATGACCAGGGATGTGCTCGAGCGAGAGCGCCGCGTGCTCGGCCCGGAAGCCCCAGAAACACTGGCGACAATCAATAACCTCGCAGTGGACCTTGGCGCTGAGGGGCGCTATGCCGAGGTGGAGAAGGTCGATCGCGACCTGCTTGACGCCAGACGGCGCGTATCCGGCACCGATAATCCGAATACACTATCGGTAATGGATTCCCTCGCGACCAACCTTCAACACGAAGGAAAATACGCTGAATCGGAGAAGATGTTGCGCGATGCGCTCGACATCCAACATCGCGTGGAAGGACCAGAGCATCCCGATACACTGCGGACATTGTCCATCTTGGGAAGCACCCTTGAGCAGGAGCGCCGTTTCGCGGAGGCCGAAAAGATAGATCGTGAACTACTCGACGCTGAACGCCGCGTGCTTGGCCCTGAGCATCCCGATACACTGTTGACGATGGGCAACTTGGCCGGAGTGCTCGGAGACCAAGGACGGAATGCGGAAGCGGAGAAGATGTTCCGGAATCTGGTTGAAATTCAAACGCGTGTGCTTGGTCCCGATCACCCCCAAACAGCCGAGGCTGTTTACAATGTCGGTGTCGCGGAGGCGCTTCAGGGACACAAGAACGAGGCGCTTTCGTTTCTGCGCCGAGCTGTCGACCACGGTCTTCCTGCAGAGGGTGACATTGCCATCGATAAGGACCCCGACCTGAAATCCCTCCACGGCGACCCTCGCTTCGCGGCAATCGTTGCGGACGCACAGCAACACCTCGCCGCACAAAAGCCTAACTGAGCCCGCACGCAAGCCGAGAGCGTGTGCCACTGGAGTTTTGTCTAGCTCTGACAAGGGCGAGTGGAATTCTAAACCCTAGTTGCACCCAAGTTGAGGCTGGTGTGGAACTACCAGTGCAGCAACCTGCTTACGTACATTGAGATGGATGGTTGCGGGGGTTGGATTTGAACCAACGACCTCCGGGTTATGAGCCCGACGAGCTACCAGGCTGCTCCACCCCGCGCATCGATAATACGCAAGTTGCACTTTCCTTGCAACACTAGCCCGGCGAGCAGGCACCACGCCCCACGTCAACAGATAGATAAGAGCCGAGAGCCGATCTTGCCATAGCATCAAAATATTAGCTCGACGAGTAATCAGCCGTTCCACCTGAGTCGTTCTCTTCCGCAACTTCAGCACCGTCAGCGCGATAGTGCCCGAAATTCAGAGCGGCCAGCGTATTAACCTTCTCGTTGTTCAGTCGAGGCGCGGGTGCTTAGTGTGCCAGTCGGTACGGGATTGGAAAAGATTGGCGGCCATGATAGGAAGACCGTCATTCAAGGCACGCGCGATGAATTGGATACCGACCGGGAAGCCGTCTTTGGTGAGCTGGCACGGCACAGTAACGGCTGGCAGGCCGCAGAGGCTGGAGATAGCGTCCGGCTGCATGCTGTTGTCACGGCGTGGGCGCGGCAGAGGATTTTTCTGTTGTTCCTTCGTTGGTGCTGGCGTTGAGGGTGGCTTCGACGCAGGGCGTGGCGAAGCCTTCAACGGAATAGACACAGTGTCTTCGCCGGGCGCAGCGATGACGTCGAACCGGTCGAATAGAGCATCGATTTTCTCCTGCAGGGAGACGCGCACCCGCTGAATTTGCAGCAAATCGGAGGCGGAAAATTCGAGGCTGGCGTAGCCATTGATTTGGCCAAGAGGATCTTCCAACTGGGCGCAGCGCCCCGATTGAATCAGGTCCGAGAAGGCGGACGCGGCCTCGATGAGGATGGCCAGTTCCGCCGCTTCTTCATAGGGACCTTCGGGAAGTTTGATGTCGGAGACTTGCGCGCCGTTTTGCTCGAGCACTTTCAGGGCTTCATCCACAGCAGAATGCAAGACTGGATCGGCATCAGGGAAAACGTTGGTGAGGCGGCCAATGCGCAGCGGGCGCGGCCTCTTTCTTTCCGGGCGGTAAGAAAAAAAGGCCTGCTCCGGGCGCAGAGAGTCATGGTCTTTGGGGTCGTGTCCGGCAATCACTGACAGAACCAGGCCGCAAGAATCGGCGGTGCGGGCCATAGGGCCGATTTTGTCCATGGACCAGGCAATGGCCATCACGCCGAAACGGCTGACGCGCCCAAAACTGGGGCGCATCCCTGAAATTCCGCAGAGGGTTGAAGGGCAGATGATGGAGCCGCGCGTGTCCGAGCCAAGTGCAAAATTGGCCAGGCCCGCTGCGACAATCGCTCCTGAACCGCTCGATGAACCGCACGTCCAATAATTGGTGTTCCAAGGATTCTTGCAAGGGCCGGTCAACGAAGCATCGGGTCCGGAATAGCCCAGGCCGCCTGCAAGCTCGATCATCGCGGCTTTGCCAATCAAGATCGCTCCCGCGCGATTGAGACGCTCGATGACGCTGGCGTCGTAATCGAAAGATTGATGCGCATAGGGCTTCGCACCCCAAGTGGTTTTGTAGCCTTTGACTGCCAGCAAATCCTTTGCGGCGTATGGGATCCCATGGAGCGGCCCGCGATAGTGTCCGGCCGCGATTTCTTTTTCGGCCGCGCGAGCTTGGGCGAGGGCTAGATCCTCGGTGATGGTCACATAGGCATTAAGCCTTGGGCCGAGGCGTTTGCTACGTTCGAGATAGCTCTGGGTCAACTCAACGGGAGAAATTTTTCGCGCACGGATGCGCTCAGCCAAGTCGCGCGTGGAAAGATAAAGAATCTCTTCGCCGAGCATGATTAAAGTTTCTCCTTCGGCAATTTGGCGACTTTGCGCGTGATCCGCGAAGTTCCGCCGGGCCGCCTGCCCGCGCGCACTGTAGTCTTATCGATTAATTTCAATACAGTTGCCGGCGGATCGCCATTCGTCGTTGGAATGGGGCGAATGGCTTCGAGCATGCGGACGTGCGAGCTGACGATGCGGCGCATCCGTTGTTTCTGGTCGTCGTTGAGGCGGTCTCCGTAGGTCGATAAGATGTGTCGCAGTTTGGCTTCGACTTCGGCCTGGCCCGCGGACGAAAGCTCGGGCTGACCCTGCTCCTGTTCGCGAAAAGCTAACCGCGGAACGCCGTCAAATCCACCGCCGGATGCAGCAGGGGCCGTGATAGGCAGAGCGCTGCCCGCCAGAGTGAACATGACCAGGCGGCCAAAGTCGCGGCGGCCGAGGCCATTTGTTTTGGCGGAAGGCTGGACTGGCCCCTTGTCGGCAGAATCCGCGCGGTTGTTTTTCATCGCTCCCCTTCGGCTGTCTTTCAGCGGCTCCCCTAGCGGTAAAGATCGTAACATTAGTGCGTCGCTCAATCTTTTACAGAGTCAATCTAGGCAAGGCTAAACCCTAATTTTTCTGGCTTTTAATGTCGAGCAAAACCTGCGCCCGCCTGAGCGCTATTTGTGAGATGGTGGCCATTTTGCTAAACGCGCAGCGACGTCGTTATTGTAAATCACACCGTGCTTCATCACGAAGGCGACATGGCGCACCGCGGTAATGTCTTTGAGAGGGTCGCCGGCGAGGGCGATTATGTCAGCATCCAAGCCCGGCGCGATTGAGCCAATTTGATCCTGCAGACGCATGGATTCGGCGGCCGAATAATTGGCCGACTCGAGCGCTTGCATCGGGGTCATGCCGGCTTTTTGTACGCGATAAATGAATTCGTCAGCCTGATGGCCGAACGCGCCAGCGACCGCGTCAGTTCCGAAAACGATAATGAGGCCCGGCGTATGGACGGCTACGTTGAACATTTGATCGTCGGAGGGCCAGACTTTGTGCATGGCTGCAAAACCTTCAGGCGTGTAGCCGCCGATGCCCAGATAGTCTTTCTCGTGATCGAAGTAGTTCTGAAACACCAAGCCTGCTTGCGGGTCGAAAAATACGTGGTGCTCGGCCATCAGCTCCAAATCGGATGAGGGCATGAGCATGCCGTGCTCGACTTCAGTGCATCCAGCGTCCACGGCTTCCGTTACGGCAAAGGCGTAGGCATGAACGAGGGTGCGCAAGCCGTCTTTTTTTGCCTCGTCGCATGCAGCGTCGAGCTGGTCCTGCGAAAGTGTTGGCGTGCCGCCTTGTCGAATGCTTGCCGAGGCGAAAATTTTCATCAAGTCCGCGCCCATGGCTTTGTCCTGATCAACATATTGGCGGATTTGCTCGGGCGTGCCGGTCTTTGGGCCGCGACCGGCGAGCGGACGCACCGCGGTGAGAATGCGCGGGCCGGGAATTTCGCCGCGGGCGATAGCGTCGCGCAACGGCACGTCGGCAGGCGCGCCAACGCTTTGAATGGTGGTGAATCCCGCCATGAGCGTGGCCCAGGCGTTCGCGGCCATAGCGAGGAATGCGTGCTCGGGTGTTTCGTTCTTGCCCACGCCGTCGCCGGCGAATCTGCCGTCAGGTCCAAAATGCCAGGAGATATGCTCGTGACAGTCGATCCATCCGGGCATCACGGTTAGGCCGCGCAGATCGTAGACTTTCGCTCCCGCGGCGCCGGCATTTGCGGAGACGCGCGCGATTTTGCCCTGCTCGATAAGGATGCTGGTGTTGTGCTCGACATGGCCACGACCGTCAAGGAGCATGCCGACGCGGAGAACAATCGGCTGATCTGGTGGCGGGCCCTTCGGCTGATTTTGCGCGAGTGCGAGGCTAGTGCTCATCAACATCGCCAGGCAACTTAGCGCTGCAATGACCGGTAAGAGTTTTCGCGCAGCTTTCATGGCATTCCTTTCTTCTATTCCCAGCATTGTTCTTGCACGGGCGCGGCCACGAAGCTATCAAAATCAGGCACGGCAAGCCATAGGATTTAGGCCGTCAACGATGTTGCAAAGAGCCGCGTGGAATGATAATTGTCACCGTTTGCTGCAGTTCGAACAAGAACCGGAGAATGGGCAGAAATTTGACAGCATTGAGGTCGAGGAGCTGACGTGAAGATTTGCGAAATGAGTTGGAAGCAGGCGGAAGATTATCTGAAACACGATGACCGCGCCGTTCTGCCCATTGGGAGCACGGAGCAGCATGCGCAGCTCAGCCTCTGCGTCGATACGATTCTGGCGGAGCGGATAGCGATCGAAGCAGCAGAGCCGTTGAAAGTGCCGGTTTTTCCAGCTTTGCCTTACGGATTGACTTCGTACTTCATGGCGTTTCCGGGCACGGTGACGCTCCATGCGGAAACTTACGCGAGGGTCCTGCATGAGATTCTTGACAGCATGATGAGCCACGGATTCAAGCGCATCGTGGTGGTGAACGGCCATGGCGGCAACGCTCCAGCGCAGACGGTCGTCACGGAATGCCTGCAAACGAATCCGAATGTTCGAATGAAACTGCACAACTGGTGGAACGCTCCGGTGACCTGGGCGAAGGTGCAGGAGACGGACTCGGTGGCTTCGCATGCGTCATGGATGGAGAATTTTCCGTGGACGCGGCTCGAGGGCATGAAGTACCCCGCAGAACGCAAGTCCATGATTGATGTGGCGTTGATGCGGGCGATGCCTCCGGAGGACGTCAGGAAATACCTCGGGGACGGAAATTTCGGCGGCTACTATCAGCGCCCGGATGAAGAGATGCTGGCGATTTGGCGAACGGGCGTCGAAGAAACGCGGCGCGTGATTGCCGAGGATTGGCCATGAGCGCATCGCCGAACTTGAACCGCCAAGGACCCCGATGAAGAATCCAGCAATCATTGTGCACGGCGGTTGCGGCCGCGTGGACCAGAGCAGCATCCCCGCAAGGGGTGATGGCGCAAAGGAAGCCGCCGAGGCCGGATGGAAGATTTTGCAACAGGGCGGAAGCGCCATCGACGCGGTTGAGGCTGCTGTTGTCGTTCTGGAAGATAATCCGCTTTTCAATGCAGGCCGCGGGTCTGTGCTGAATCTGGACGGACGCGTGGAGATGGATGCTTCCATCATGAACGGTTCGACACGCGCGGCGGGCGCGGTGGCGGGAGTTACAAGCATTCTGAATCCGATACGACTCGCACGGCGAGTGATGGAAGCGAGTCCTCATGTCATGCTGATTGGAAATGGCGCCGATCGTTTTGCGCGCGCGCAAGGATTTACTGCGTGCGCTCCTGAGGAACTGATCGTTGAGTATCGAAGGAAAGAGTGGGAGTCAAGCAGGGCGACCAGAGCCAACAGCAGTATAAGCGAGCATGGCACAGTGGGCGCAGTGGCGTGCGACCGCAATGGATATCTGGCCGCCGCGACATCAACGGGCGGGATGAAGGGCAAACTTCCCGGGCGCGTAGGCGATTCGCCGATCATCGGCGCCGGCACTTATGCGGACAAGCGAATCGCGATTTCGTGCACCGGGAATGGCGAGCACATTATCAGGATGACGCTGGCGCGATTGGTGGCTTTGTTGTATGAGCGATGCTCTGACCCTCAACAAGCGGCGCAAGAGGCGTTAAGCCAACTTGAAAAGGAGCTTGGCGGAGAGGTCGGGCTGATTGTTGTTGATTCTGACGGCAAGCCGGCATTTACAAAGAATTCGCGCCATATGCCTGTTTGCGCGGTCAGTGCGGAAGGGACGATTCTTCAGTGTTAAACGTCAGCAAAACCTTTTTCTGGAGCGTTACCGGCTGGATTTACCAAGCGAAGATTACGGCTAAAGCCTGATGGTGCCGGCCGGAAGCAGCAGATAAGCTAGGAAACGCCCTCAGTCTGGATTTCCGCGCATCGGCGCCGCAAATGATCGATTCGCCCGCAAAAACGCGGTGGAACTGGGCTGGCATATTGCTGGCGTCCTGCGTTTTATTGATGCCAACGAATATCGCAGCGCAACCGGTGCGCGTGCGCTTTCATGAGGGTGTGACGCACGGATTTCTGGCGTTGTTCGCGCCGGACGGCAAGTTGCTGGCAACCGGGGACATGCTTCAGGTAAAGCGTGGCAAACGATTCTTTTCGCGGCTCATTTTTCACTTCCATGATGGATCAATCTACGAGGACACTACAGTTTTCCTGGAACGCCGTACCTTTAAGTTGCTCACCGACCATTTAATTGAAAAAGGGCCCTCGTTCAAGGAACAGTCGGAAACCTGGATTAACGTGCCCAAGGGAACATTCAAAGCACGGTCGATAGACGAGCACGGCAAGAAGAAGGAAGTTTCGAAGAAGATCAAATATCCGGACGACGTGATGAATGGACTCGTTTATCTCGTTGTAAAAAACATTGTTCCGACGATGAAAAGCACTACGGTTTCGATGGTGGTGGGAACGCCGGAGCCGCGAGTCGTGAAGCTGGATATCACGCCGCAGCCTGAGGGCACGTTTTACGTCGGAGATTCGAAACGCAAGGAGCTGCATTACAAAATTCATATCGATATTACCGGCGTGGCCGGCGTGGTGGCTCCTTTGATCGGCAAGCAGCCGCCGGACGAAAATATGTGGATTGCAGCGGGCGAGGTGCCCACATTTCTGAAAGAGCAGGGCGAGCTATATAACGGAGGCCCGATTTGGACCATAGCATTGGCCGGGCCGCGATGGACCGAGAGCCAGCAAGAATCAGAAAAGAGTCATGAGTAGCTAGCCGTCGCGTCGTCGGCGTCCAGATCAAGAATCAGTCGCGAGCGCTAATCGCCGGATGTCTCAGATGCGCGTGGTGCGGCGACGATCGACAAGAAGGAAAATAATCACGATCAGGAGAATGAGACCGAGTCCGCCGCTGGGATAGTAGCCCCAGCCGGCGCTGTACGGCCAAGCCGGCAGCATGGCCAAAAGAAGCAGAATCAGAAAAATGATGAGGATGAGACGCAGCACGTGTCCTCCTTCGCGCGTTTACAGCCTAGCTGAGCGCAGAAGGGCGTCTATCAGGATGAATCTGTATGTTCTGGGCGCAGGATGCTTGAGGCCCAGGTAAAGGCCATCAGAATGGCGGCGGCCCGAACGGTTCCGTCGGCGCGTGCATTTGATATTCATGAGGCGGCCTGGCGCCGAGCAAGTAGCGAACGAAATAATCCCAGCGGCGGCGGGTCATATAGGGCGTGTCATCCGCATAGCCGTGGCGCTCGTTGGGCAGCGTGAGCAAGTCGAAGTCCTTGTTCGCTTTGATGAGCGCGTTGACAACAAGGAGCGTGTTATATGGCGGGACATTGTTGTCGATAGTGCCGTAGGCGAGCAGCAGATGTCCTTTGAGACTTTTAGCGATAAGCTCGTTGGCCTGATTGTCATAGTTCGTGGTGCCGTTGGGATTTTTGACGAGCAGGCCCTGCCACTTCTCTCCCCAGTCGTCCTCGTAGTCGCGGTTGTCGTGATTGCCAGACTCCGAAATGCCCACCTTGAAGAAATCGGGATAGCGAAACATAGCGTCGGCAGTAGCGTACCCTCCGCCAGAGTGGCCGTAAATGCCGGCGCGACTGATGTCGATCCACGGATAGCGCTGCGCTAACTGCTTCATTCCAGCGACTTGATCGGGCAGGGTGTTGTCGCCCATGTCGCCGTAATAGGCTTCATGGAATTTTTGGGAGCGCCAGGGCGTTCCCATGCCGTCGAGTTCGACTACAACGAAACCAAGCTCGGCGAGCGACTGGCAATCTCCGCGCGCGGCGGAGAAATTGCGGCTGCCAACGCTGCCGGTCTGCGGGCCGGGATAAATGTGATTGATGATGGGATATTTTTTGCGCGGATCGAAATTCGTGGGCTTGAACATCAGCCCGTATAGGTCGGTGACCCCGTCGCGGGCCTTGACAGTGAATGGTGTGGGCGGCTTCCAACCCGTTGCGACCAGGCGCGAAATATCGGTTTTGGAAACAGTGGAAACGAGCTTGCCGCCGGCATCGCGCAGAACCGCGATAGGCGGAACTTCAGGAGTGGAAAAAGAATCGACAAAATAGCGGCCGCCGGGCGAAAGCGTGATTTGGTGATTGGCGTTTTCGGGAGTGAGCAGCGTAAGATTCTTGCCGTCAAAGCTTATGCGATAAAAATGAATGTAATAAGGGTCGCGGCCTCTTTCTTTGCCGACGGCGGTGAAATAAAGCAGACGATTCTTTTCGTCCACGTGCAGCAGCTGCGCCACATCGCCATCGCCGCCGGTGATTTGATGTTCGAGTTGGCCGGTTCGCAAGTTGTAGAGATAAAGCTGGCCCCAATTGCTGCGTTCGGAGTACCAAATCACTTCGTTCGACTGCGGCAAGTAGCGCCAATCCACCGCCTCGATTCCAGATTCGTAGAAAGTAGAGACGTTTTCGGAGAAAACCTCGCGGATATCGCCCGTCGCGGCGTCGGCAACACGAAAATGTTCGTGCTTGTGGTCGCGAGATGTTGAGACGAATGCAATGTGCGTGGAATCAGGACTCCACTGCACGTCGGACCACACGCCGGGGGTGCAAGCAATATCGTCGCACAGAGTGGAGCGATGCTGGTC
>DASYYQ010000090.1:0-8337 GCA_035933545.1 Candidatus Acidiferrales bacterium
GATCCCATGGTCGCCCTGCGCTATGAATGAGAATGCAGGCAAGCCACAAAAAACCGTTTCAAGGGTGCGGCAAACAGGCGAAAAATCGCAGATCGAAAATCGTCGGAATGATACGAATTTATACGACTTTGCGCGGTAAAGTAATACGATTTTTGTACGATTCGGCGCGGCTCACTCCAATTCTTTGCCTTTCGTTTCCGGAAGGAGCAGCGTGAGCAACGCCGCGACCAAAAATGCCGCGCCCACCAGGAAAAAAGAACGTCCGAGGCCATAACGAATCGCGAGGGCGCCCACAGCGAACGGCGCAATCGCCGAAATTCCGCGCCCTACGTTGTAGCTCAAGCCCATGGCCGTTGCGCGAATCTCCGTGGGGAACAGCTCCGACGCAATGGCCCCGAAGCCCGAGAAAAATCCTGTGCCGAAAAACGCCACCGCCGGCCCCAGCGCCAGTAGCCACAGCGGACTTCGCACCAATCCGTAAATCGGAGCGAGAATCGCCGCTACGAAAAGGTAGGTGAAGTACGTTCGCCGCCGCCCAAATTTATCCGCGGCGAATCCGAACAGCACATATCCCAGCCATTGCCCCACGCCTATTACCAGCAGCCACGAGTAAGTTTTCGCGATGCTCAGTCCGCGCCCGCCCTGCGAGACAGGCAGCGAAAAATACGCCGCAATCCAGGTGAACAGGCCCCAATATCCCAGCATGCTGAACGTGTTCATGGCCGTCGCCAGCAGCCCGTTCCAGCGAATGTCTTTTCGCCACATCACGCGCAGCGGAACATGCGCCGCTCCAGTCCCCGCTTCGCGCCGCGTCCAAATGTCCGGCTCCGGAACGCGCCGCTGAATCCACAGCGCGACGAGCGCGGGCAGCACGCCAACGAAAAACACGCCGCGCCATCCCCATTGCGGCAAAATCGCCCAGGCCACGCCGGCCGCCAGCATTCCTCCAATGGCCCATGTGGATTGCATCAGTCCCAGCGCTTTTCCGCGATGCTCCGCAGGCCAAGTTTCTGCGACCAGCGCCGCGCCGGCGGTCCACTCGCCGCCCATGCCCAAGCCCAGAATCACGCGAAAGACCGCCAGCATCGTCACGGTGCTCGCGAATCCGCACGCGGCGGTGGCCACGGAATAAATCACGATGGAAGTGGAAAGCGAGCGTGTGCGCCCGATGCGGTCGGCAACAAATCCGAAAAGGATGCCGCCAAACGCCGAAGCAATCAGCGTCAGCGAACCCAGCAGGCCGCCCGTTTCCTTGCTGATTCCGAGGTCGCGGATCAAATATGCGAGCACCATCGCGTAGAGCGTCACGTCGAACGAGTCGAGCATCCATCCGACGCCGCCGGCGAGCAGGGAGTTGCGCTCCGCGGCGGTCATTTGGCGCGGCCATTCCAGTCCCAGGATTTTTCGCGTAGACCGTTCAGCGATGATATCGACGCCCAGAGTAGTCTCCTAATGCTCAGTTCTGCATTTCAGGCTGCAGGGAATTGCCTTCGGCTCGCATACTACGCCAGCGTGCAAAATTTCACACAGTTGTTTATCAGTCGACCTATCGGCCAGGTTCCCGCGGCGACGGCGGTTTTGGCGGTAAAGCGGGAGGTGTGGCGGTGGCGGGAGCTTGTTGCAACGCAGAGCCTTGCGAGGAGATGACGCTGGCGTACCAGCGGGCGGAATCTTTCAAGATGCGCTTCTCCGTGGGAAAATCCACAAAAATCATTCCAAATCGTTGCGCGTAGCCTTCCTGCCATTCGAAATTATCGAGCAGCGACCAGTGCAAATAGCCCAGTGTCGGCATGCCTTCGCCGACCGCGCGGCTGAACGCCTGCAAATACCGCGCCGTGAAATCGATGCGCTGCGGATCGTGCACCTGACTGTCCAGCGAAACCCAGTCGCAGAACGAGCAGCCGTTTTCCGTGATGAAAATCGGCAGCTTGTAGCGCCCGTAAAGCCATTTCGGCCCCCAGTAGAGAGCCTCTGGCGTTACGTGCCAGCCAAACGCCGTCAGCGCAGCGCCAGCGGGAAAATCCACGTATTGCGGCATGCCCTGCGGATTCGCGCGCACCGGCCAGCCGGCGTAAATGTTCGTAGCCAGAAAATCGAGCGGCTGGTGTATGGTTTCCATATCGCCCGGCTGTATTTCGGGCGCATCTTTTCCTAGCGCGGCCACCGCGTCCGCCGGATATTTTCCGGTATAAATCGGATCGAGCCACCAGGAATTTTCGCGCCACCAAAACTCCGCGGAGAAATGCTCGATAGGGCTCGCAAAAGTGGACTGCAGCGCCGCCGCCACGTCCGCTGAAGAATTGCTCTCCGGCAGGGCCGGCGTAACGTCGCACGGACACCCAATCTGCACGGGCTTTTTAGCGTTCGCGCGAACGGCTTGCACTGCGCGACCATGCGCCAGCAGAGTGATATGCGCGGCGCGCATGTACTGGTCGCGAGGCAGTTTTTCGCCGGGCGCTTGCACGCCGGTGACGTAGCCGCCGCCAATGAACGAGCGCGGCTCGTTGATCGTCAGCCAGTATTTTGCCCGGTCCGACAAGCTACGCGCCACCGTCGCGGCATAATCGGCGAACCAGCCGGCCATATCCCGCGATTCCCAGCCGCCGCGCTGCACCAGCGCCAGCGGCGTGTCCCAGTGAAATAGCGTGACCACCGGAGTGATTCCGGCGGCGAGCAGGGCGTCCACCAGAGCGCTGTAAAAGTCGAGGCCCTTCTGGTTTACATCCCCGGTTCCCTGAGGGATTACGCGTGACCACGCCACGCTAAAGCGGAAGGCCTTCAGCCCCATGTCGCGCATGTGCCCGATATCTTCCGGGTAGCGATGGTAGAAGTCACAGGCCATGTCGCCAGTTTTGCCGTCGCGAATCGCGCCGGGCTGGCGCACGAATTCGTCCCACACGGAGAGGTCTTTGCCGTCTTCGCGGCTGGCGCCCTCTGTCTGGTATGCCGAAGTGGAGGCGCCCCACAGAAAATCGGCCGCGAAAGGAGATTTCGCTGATGCGGGAGCTGTCTGCTGCTGTGCCTGCTGTTGTTGCGGCGGCGTTGCAGATTGATTTGCGGGGAGCGAAGCAATCGCGATTGCCGATGCCGAACCGGCCAGGAATTCACGGCGGGTCAGCGGTTTGGCCGACTTGGGTGACGAATTGCCTGAATTCTCTAGCGAGTTCAATTTGTCTTCGCGCGCCATCGCTGCTCAACCCTGCTTTTTGCCTAACTTCAATCGCGAAATCACTTTGGCTCGAACATTTTGGCCGCCACGCTTGTAACCAGGCCGCGCGGCGCCAGTCGTTGCCCTTCGACGCTCAACATATTTTTGAAACCTGAGATTATGCTGCTTTTGCCCGTGGCAAGCGCCTTTAAACCTGTGCGCGCCACTTTCTCCGCCGTCTCCGCGCCGCGAAACGTGTTTTCCGGCTGGCCGGCGACTTCGCGGAATTCCGTGCTGGTCGAGCCGGGACAAAGCGCGCAAACATTCACGCCGAATCGCCGGACTTCCGCGGCAAGGCCCTCAGCGAAGCGCAAATCGAAGGCCTTGGTAGCCGCATAGGTTGAAATGTACGGCACGGCTTGAAATCCCGCAACTGACGCGACGATCAGGATATCACCGTGGCGCCGCGCCACCATATCCCTTAAATACAGATGCGTAAGCTGTACCACTGCGGCACAGTTCACCTGAATCATTTCCAATTGCCGCGCGGCGTCCGTCTGATGGAATGCACCGTATGCGCCGAATCCAGCGTTATTGATGAGCAGCTCGATTTCGAGGCCTTTCGCGTCAGTGAAAGTCCTGATTTGGGCAGGAGCACCGGCTTTTGCGAGGTCTGCGGTTAGAACTTCGACTCTGATGCCGTGAGAGGCTTGCAAACGCGCTGCAAGGGCATCCAGCCGCTCTTTTCGCCGCGCCGTGACTACCAGGTTTGCGCCGCTCGCCGCGAGCTCCTCGGTCAGCGCCGATCCTATGCCGGCGCTCGCGCCAGTAATCAGTGCCCACTTTCCGCTCCACTTTGCTCCGGCTCCGTTTCCGCTGGCCAACTGAACCGCCTCCTGAGACGCATGCCGCGCGTCAGAAGGCAATGAAAACACACTAAAGGCGGCTATGAACAGGCAAAAAAGATGTCAACTGGCGCGAATTAGCTCCAACAATGAAAATTCGTAGGAAAAACGTAATTTTGTAGGTTTTTCCAGAAAATGGAAGGCGGGAAGATACAAGCGGGGTTATGCGCCGCGGCTGAACACGAACTTGCGCAGCCGAACGCCTTCCTGCTTCATGCGATCGAGCAGCCGGCGCGCCCAAACGAATTCCGCGGCAAGCAGCCCAAGCCCCAGCAGAATCACCAGCCATCCCGGGGCCGGACTGGCCATCAATATTGCGCCCAGCGCGAGGAGCGTGAATCCCACAAGGATTCGCAGGAAGCGCTTCGCCTGTTGCAGAGTCTTAAAAACCAGTGGTGGCATATCGACTACCGTCCAGTCCATTCGCCGCTTGCAAACGGCATGTTGTATCGGCACTCTATTCGATGCCCGAGCGCTCGCAATGATTCAGAGCACGCGAACCGCCAAACGGCGTCTATTGCTTTCCGAGCGGGAACCTGCGGACGAACAAACACTTTGCTGTGTTGCGCATGTTTCTGAGGCGGCCAGGCACGCGAAAATCGGAAAGAAATTACCTAGCTGAGTGAAAAATCCAGAGCGTGATTGACTTAAGCGAACGCCGAAAGGGGAACGCGCTTCAAGTTTGGCGATGCGGCGTGGTCACCGGCAATCTCTGCCATGCGTCTTAATGCAAGCGGGAAAACGCAAGGGCATATGCCAAACTGGAATTGCGTGTCAAGTTTGGGTTAACAATTTATGCGCCCATGGCAGTTGATTGCAGCGGCTGCGCCCACAACAAGACGAAAAATATGGGTGTGGCTGTACCACCTTGGCGGCCCGGGACTGATCGTCCTCGGATTGGTGGACAGCTCGGTGATACCGATTCCGGGCAGCATGGACGCGCTCACCATCGTGCTGTCCGCGCATCACAAGCAGCTGTGGCCCTATTATGCGGCCATGGCCACGATTGGCTCGGTGGTCGGCGGCTACATAACTTTCCGGCTGGCGCGCCACCAAGGACGCGAGCGTCTGGAAGAAACCCTGAGCCACGGGTGGAAAAAGGCCGTAGCCGATTTTTTTAAGAAGTGGCGCTTCTGGGCTATCGCTGTGGCGGCTGTGCTGCCTCCTCCGATTCCGGTTGTGCCATTCATCCTCGCGGCAGGCGCGACCGACTACTCATCGAAGCGATTCGTGGGCGCCATGACCTTTGGGCGCGCCATCCGGTATGGGGTTTTGGCTTACTTCGCGAACCTGTACGGCCGCATTATCATTCGAATCTTCGCGCGTTACGGCTGGCCAATTTTCTACGCCATTGTCGCTCTGGCTGTATTCAGCGCTCTTGCCGGATTCACACTCCGGTACTTCGAGAAGCGCAAGTCCGGCAGAAAAAAAATGAAAACGAAAACCAAAGCGGCCTAACCTCGGTGGCGCGAACTCTCACCGTCCCGCGTTTCGAAGATTGGACCTTACAGTTGCGTACGGTATGGCCTCTATATTCTTATCTGGCTCTTCATGTTTGCATAGAGGCCGGAAGTCCACCAGTAGCGGGCGATTCGAGCCTTCCCCTCGGCGTCCGGTTCCGGTTCAGGTCTACAGGATGCCAACTCGAATCCTCATCGCCGACGACCACGAAGTGATGCGCTCCGTTTTGCGCCATTTGCTCGACTCACACGAAGGCTGGCAGGTGTGCTCGGAGGCAAAAAATGGCGGCGAAGCAGTCGCCAAGGCCGCTGATTTGCGACCGGATGTGATCGTTCTCGATTTGGCCATGCCCATCATGGACGGCGTGCAAGCCGCGCGCGAGATCCTGAAAAGCAGGCCTGAAGCGGTGGTGGTGATGTTCACCCTGCATAGCTCGGAGCAACTCGAGCGCACCGCCGCGCAGGTTGGCGTGAAGCGCGTGATTTCCAAAGCGCATAACGGCAGCAGGTTGCTCAGCGCCATCGAAGAACTCCTCGCGGAACTCCCTAAGCGTTCCGCCGCCGGCCACGTTCACCGAACGAATCTCTGAAGCAATCGACGAGTCTTTTTGCAAATCCTGCTGGCTGACAATCCGCACCTGCTCGATCAAAATTGCGATCGGCCACGCCCGGGAGTTCGGCGATTCAGCTGCGCCGTTGTTCCGTCTCACCTGCTCTGGTAATCTTTCTCTACGCCGTTCGCGCGGAGAGGTGTCTGAGCGGTTGAAAGAGCCCGCCTCGAAAGCGGGTAGCCTGGCAAAACCGGGCTCGTGGGTTCAAATCCCACCCTCTCCGCCATCAAGGCAAGCTTTGCAGATCATTCGATGATTTTGAAGAAAGTGCGCCACACGGGCTGCTCACCCAAAAACAAATCTGCGCGGTAAGTACCCGGCTGAATAGAGGCAATAGGAACGCGGAGGCCGCTGTAGGCGGTTTCTCGAGCCCAAAGTTCTATTTTAGCTGGCTGACTTTCCTCGACAAGGTGGTTGTCTAGGGCAAAAATCCGCAACTGCAATTTATCTTTCACGTTCCTGTCCGGCGTCCATGTGATAACAATGGCGACTTCGTCGCGCGTGCGAGAGAATCTCGTAGCCTGATCCATTGGAGTTAGCGCAACATCGCCCACTTTCGTGAAGTTTTTGCAAAGCGTGCCGCTCAGGATCAGCCCCCCTGAAAGCGGCTGCACGAACTCGTTTTTGGCCGCTAGGTCGCTGAGACTGAGGGCTTGGTGAGCAGCGGCGTCCAATGGCAGCAGGGAAACCGGAGTCACGAGGGGAACAAATGCGGCATCCAGCGACTCATCATGAGAATCGCGAAGCGTCTCTATGCCCGGGATCAGACTGCCTCCAAGGACGCCAATCACTCTTCCATATACGTCCAGAAAAGGAGAGCCGATGGTTCTGGCTGTGCCGTACCAGGATGTGTTTATCCGTTCCCCGGCGATGGGAGACTGCTGAATTCCTGTGATGCCGACGGTTTCGATGGTGCGGCCGTTGCCACTGGGCGAGCCAAGCAGGTAGCCATCATCTCCGACCTTCCATGAATTTGCGGGCGCTGGTTCGAGCGCTTGCGCGCCTTGAGCGTCCACTTTGAGAATCGCCCAGTCTTGACGCCGGCTCCACGCAAGCAGCAGATTAGTGGTGGCGTCCTGCCCGTTGGGAAACTTGACCTCGAGCGAATTGGCGCCATCAATTACCTGGAAAGCCGTCACCAGCTTGCCCTTTCCGATGAAAAAGCCGGAGCCTTCTCTGATAACGTTTCCATTTCTGTCCAGATTGTCTATGAAGACGGTTGCAGCGACGGCGCGCTGGTAAACCTCCGCTGCACTAGGAGGAGCCGGAGGCGCTTTGGGCGCCGTGGAAACTATTTGAAAGGTGTGAACGGCGGCCGGAAGGCCGTCAATGGTTACTTGGATGGCCCACAAACCGGGCTTAACGCTGTCGGGAATGTTCAAGCTCCACGAGCAGGAGAATTCGGAGCCGGTGGCCTGCAGATCCACATTGCCAACCGAGACCACTTTTCCCGTGGGATCCATCCAGCTCCCCTGGAAGTGGTGCATCCCCGGCGGTCCCTGCCAATCGAAAACCACTACGATCTGCTGGTCTCCGGGAACGTGAAAAACATCTCTGGGGTCCTCAATAATGTAGTGCTCGTTCTTGGTCGTTTCTTTGGTGCCGGAAGTCGAGCTAATCAGACGGAATGGGGAACCCTGCGACTGAGCGGCTATCGTGCGGCCGCCAAGACCGCTTGCGGCCAGAAGCGAAACAATGACACCTGTGGCCGTCCAAATCGGCTTCCACGACATTCTCATGGAGGAGAGTCTCAGACTAACCACCGGATGCTAGCAGAAAAAGTGCTTATGCTAAAACAATTAATCGCTAAGCTTGCAACTCATCGGTAATCCTCGCGATCAGCGGTCGTGTTGCTACGGGGATGTTCGCCAGCGTAGATTGCCGACGGAGCGAACCGTCGTGACGCGATTGCTGCTCGTTGCTACTTTTCTGAAAGCTAGCGCCCGCCGGCGGCGACTTCGCTTTGAGCAGCGGAGCCTCCTTGCGGCAAATCTTTGGCCATGCGCACCAGAACGTCTTTTTCTTCCGTGACCGGCGGATTATCAAGATACTTTCCGAAGAAAACCAGGTAGCGCTGCCAGCGGTCCTGAATGTGCCGCGGCTCGATGAACCCGTGATTTTCGCGCGGATATTTGACGAACTCGACCGGCACATGCCGCTCCTTCAACGCCTCATAGAATTCCTCAGCCTGGGGAATAGGCACGCGCGTGTCC
>DASYYQ010000118.1:0-8468 GCA_035933545.1 Candidatus Acidiferrales bacterium
CAGATGTTTTCCACGGTGGCCAGCCGCTTGGCAACTTCGCGATCATCGAACAGAATCACGCGCTGCGACGCTAGCGCGCGCGAGTTCCGCAGCACTGCCGCGCCGCAATGTCTCCAGACTTTAGGCGACGAGAGCACAAACGCGCTTCCCTCATCGCTGAGATTCTCTACGATGCCGCCCAGGCGTCCGAGCGCGCCGCGTCCGCACGCCACCGCGTAGCGTCCTGCTTCGGCCTTCACTTGTATGGTTTTCACTTCGAGAATTTCGTTTCGAGATCGTTCACGCTGGCCAGCGTCACGTGCCCGACTATCGCCAAACTCTTGGGACTGATCTTGTCCATGGTGTCCTGCGCCGTATGCCAATAGCCCTCGTTAATATAATCGTTTAAATCGATCAAATCGACAGCCGGAACTTTCTTGGCGAGAAATGGATCATGGTCATCGCTGATTTGGCCAGCCGAGGTAGAAGGAAAATATTGGCTGTAGCCCAGCTTGTCCGCGGTGGACCAAATCAAATCGTTGAGCCACGGCGTCGAACTGCTTTCCTTCTGAATATGCAAACCTTTCTGTCCAATCATGTCGAGCAAAATTAGCGCCCTGACGTTCTGCAGATCGCCATCGAGCTCCATTGTCGCGACCAGTTCCCTGCTGCCGTAGGTGTGATCGTCGTCCTGATTCCAGCTCACCATAGCCTCTTCGCCATCGAGGAACGCCATCCAAATGGCCACCGGCCGCTTCTTCCCGCACCACAGCCGCGCCAGTTCGAGCATCGCGCCCGTGGAAGAGCCTCCATCATCCGCTCCCACGAACGTGAAATTCTGCTCGCGCTTGGTGTCGTAATGCGTCAGCAGCAGAATAATATTTTTGCCAGCGCCCGGGACTTTCGCCACGATATTCTGCATCGGAATCGTGCCAATGGGCGTTTGCGCGTGGAAATTGTCCTGGCTGATCTGGCAGCCATCGTCGTGCAATTGCGAATAAATGTAGTTCTGCACCTGCTTGATCGCGCCGGAGCCCGATGGATGCGGCCCAAAACCGACCAGCTTCGCCGTGTAATCGTAAGCCTTCTGGCCATCGAAGCCCCCGGTCTGTTGCGGCGGAGGTGCCTGGTACTGTGCATCGATCGCGCTGACGGGCACATTCGCGGCCGCCGGCGCGCTCGAATCAACCGAAGCTTCGGCCTTGCCGGCATTGCTGCCGCAGCCCGCGAGAAACGCCAGCGCAGCAAGCGCCGTCCACAACCACAGACCTCCAATCATCTCTCTGCGCATTCTAATCCGCCCCTTGCCCGGCCATTTCCCGCCGCTTCTTCTTGCGCACAACCATATAAGACACGCCAATCCCCACAAAATATAAACCTACCATCGGCGCCATGAACACCAGCATGGTGGTCGCGTCCGGCGTGGGCGTGACAATGGCCGCGACTATGGTGATAAACAAAATCGCATACCGCACGTTCTTCCACAGCCACTGCGGCGTCACAATGCCAAAGATCGACAGCACGAAAATCAGCACCGGCAATTGAAAAATCACGCCGAGGCCCACCATCACAATCAGAATTAAGCTGAAGTATTCATTGATGCTGATGAGCGGCTGCAGCGGCAGAGAATTTTGGAACGTAAGCAGAAATTTCAAAACTGTTGGCAGCAATATGAAGTACCCGAATGCCACTCCGCAAAGAAACAGGAAGACGGAAGATACGATGAATGACGCCACCGCTTTGCGTTCGTGCTTGTAGAGGCCCGGGGCGACAAACAGCCACACTTGATAAAGAACCACGGGCAGCGCGATTACAATCCCGAGATAAAACGAGAGCGAGAGGATCAGATTGATGGGTCCAGCGGGCGCGGTATAAATCAGCTTCGGCGGATAGTGCGCGGCATTCAATGCGTCGGTCATTGGCTGCGAAACGAAGCGAATGATCGGCTTCGAAACAGCAAATCCGATTACAAAACCAACGCCAATGGCAATTCCCGAATAAACCAGCCGCTTGCGGAGATCGGCCAGATGCTCGAAAAGCGACATCTTGCCGCCATCTTCTTCCTCGATTGTTGTGGTGGTGGGAAGCTCTGGCGGGCTAGACGTCGCCATGGTACGCCTTCTTCGGAACGGTCTCAGGGACTGCTGCAGGCAATTCAGCCGGCTCGTGTCCAGCTTCGTGCGCGACTAGTTCAACTGAATCAGGACTTGCGTTAGCTTCGGGGCCCGCTGCCTCTAATTCGCGCGGCGCAGGCTCGGTTTCGTGCTCCGGCTCCGATTCGGTCAGAGCTGGCGACGCGCTGATATTCGGCGGCGGAGTCGAGGCCCGTTGCGCTTCTCTAATGCTGGCCTCGCGCTCCAGTTCGCGCATATGCTCTTCGAACCCCGCCCGCAAATCGCCGGTGGCGCGCTTGAATTCCGACATCGCCCGTCCAAACGTACGCGCCAACTCCGGAAGCTTTTCCGGACCGAACACAATCAAAGCAACCAGAAAAATAATTACGAGATGGGGCACGCTGAGCATTTTTTTGATGCGTGGTTGCGCTCTTTTGCATCATAGAAGAGGCAGACGGGCGTGTCAAACCGCCTGAAAACATATGCTATACTGCTGAAGAGTTAGAGTTGAAGAAACGGTGCACGCGCCAGCCGGCGCCGGTTAATTAGACGCGCCAAAAGCGTCACGCAGCGAGGGGTTAATGGAATCTTTCAAACGGGAGTCTTCCAAGCGCGGGGCTTTTCTTCTCGCGACTGTTCTAATCGTCGCGGCAATTATGGGCGGTCTTTATGGGCCGTCATTGAAAGCTACCGCCGCCGGCGCCAACGATCTGCAGGATTCGGTGAAGTCGTTCGCTCGTGTCCTCTCCATTGTGCAGCAGAACTACGCCGAACCGATTAAGACCTCCAAGATCGTTTACGACGGCGCCATCCCTGGAATGCTGCACGTGCTTGACCCACACTCGAATTTCTTCGACCCGCAGGAATGGGCCAGTCAGATGGAGCAGCAGCGCGGCAACTATTATGGCGTGGGAATGACCATCGTTCCCGTCGGTGACAAAGTTGAAGTCGTCTCGCCGTTCCCGGGCTCGCCCGCGGATCGCGCCGGCATAAAGCCCGGCGACCTCATTGTTAAGGTTGATGGCAAGTCGACCTCGGGGCTGACCGGTGACCAGCAGCAGCGCTCGTTGCAGGTTGCAAACATGCTGAAAGGGCCTCGCGGAACAGTCGTGACCATAACGTTGAGCCGCGAAGGCGACCCCAAGCCCATCGTGGTCAACGTGATGCGCGATCAGATCCCGCAATCGGCGGTTCAGTATTATGGAATGATCAAACCGGGAATTGGATACGCTCGCGTAACTGGCTTCACTTCAGAAAACACCGACCAGGACCTCGCCGACGCGATGAAGGCCCTGGATTATCCGCATTTGGATGGCTTCATCCTCGACCTTCGCGGAAATCCCGGCGGCTTGTTGATGCAGGCCGTGGGAATGGCCGATATGTTCTTGGCGAAGGACCAGTTGGTTGTTTCGCACAAAGGCCGCGCTTCGGCAGAGCGCCGCTACTACGCCCTTCACGGCAACGGAGGAGAGGACATTCCTCTGGTCGTGCTGATTAACGGCTCATCCGCTTCCGCTTCCGAAATCGTCTCGGGCGCACTGCAGGATCACGACCGCGCGCTCATTGTTGGCTCACGCAGTTTCGGAAAAGGCCTGGTGCAAACTCAGTATCCCATCAACAATGGCACCGCTCTGTTGCTGACCACCGCGCGCTACTACACACCCAGCGGCCGCCTGATTCAGCGTAATTATAAGAACGTTTCCATCTACGATTACGAATACGACCGCCATCCGAACAAGGAACGCGAGGTCAAACTGACCGATAGCGGCAGGAAGGTTTATGGCGGCGGCGGAATCACCCCCGATGTCAGCGACCCTGCGCCGAAATACAATGATTTTCAGACGCTTCTGCTTGAGCGCAATGTGCTGTATCCGTTCGACATGGGTGTGGGCGATTTTACGCGCCACTTCATGGGCACGCATCCAATGGTGACCAAGGATTTCACCGTGGACGATGCGGTATGGCAGCAATTCCTCGCTTTCCTCGGCCACGACGACATCAAATACACGCCGCAAGAGATCAGCGCCAACGAGGATTGGATCAAAGAGCACATCAAGCGCGAAGTCTTCACGTACTCCTTTGGATTGCCTGCAGGATTTAAAGTAGAAGTCGACCACGATCCGCAAATCGAAAAGGCCGCAGAGTTGATTCCGGAAGCCAAGGCGCTCTACCAAAACGCTCGGAAAATTGTGGCGGAGCGCGAAGCGGCACAGCGGCCCGTAAATCCCTGAGTTGCGGGCAGTTCAAAGTCGATAGTTAAGAAGTCAAAAGTAAAGGCAGAACGGCTTCGACGCGAAGGCCCAACCAGAGATCCCGTCCCTTCGATTGATTAAGGACCGCAGATTCTGAATCAGCGAAGCCGCGCTGCAAACCCTACTGGCTCGGCGGAATCGTTTCGCCCCTCACCAGCACGCGCTCGAAGAAATCCGCGGTTGCCGTGTAAGCGCGAATCCACGACTTCCACATCAGAAAGCCGTGAATCTCATCCGGGAAAACCAATTGCTCAAAGGGCACATGGTAAGTCCGCAGCCGCTGCACTAAATCCACCATTTGGTCGAACGGCACGTTGCGGTCATCGTCGCCTTGAATCAGCAGCACCGGAGATTTCCAGGTGGACACCGATGCATCCGGCGATGAGCTGAATGCCAGCTTTATAGCCTGCGCCATGTCTGGGGCGCCCTGCATTTCACTGCCCTCATAGCGCGACCAGCGTGAAAGAAACGCGGACCAATCGTGCACGCCGTGCATGTCCACGCCCGCTTTGAAAATATCCGAGTTGCGCGCCAGCCCCATGGCCGTCAAATATCCTCCATACGAGCCGCCCCACAATCCAATTTTGTTAGGATCGACGTATGAGAGGTTCTGCAGATATTTTCCGGCGGCAACGATGTCCTGATATTCCGCGCCGCCGCGCCAGCCGGCGTTCGCGGGCACGCGGAAGGCGCGTCCGTACATAATGCCGGTGCGATAATTCACCGAGAGCACCACGAATCCCAGGCTCACGAGATACTGATTTTCTGCGTAAGCGTAGTGGTAGTAATCCATGTAATGGAAGCCCAGCATCATCTGGCGCATCGAGCCGCCGTGCATGTAAACCAGCGCGGGCCCGCGCGCCGTTCTTCCGCGCGGCACAAAAAGCTGGCCGTGGAGTTCCAATCCATCCAGGCTTTTGAAAATCACCTGCTTGGGCGTGACCAACTGACCCTCAGGGAAATCCGCAGGCAATTCCGCACGCGCGATCATCTGGCGGCCGGGTGTTGTGATGCGATAGGGCATGGCTGGCGAAGTGGCGCTCGAGCCCAGGCATAAAAAATATCTTCCATCGCCGGTCTGAACCGGCGCCCACTCGATGGTCTCGCCCATGGTCAGCGCCTCGGGCGGGCCGCCTGCCGCGCTCACGCGCCAGATGTGCCGGCGGTCCACGTCGTTCTGATTCGATGTGTAGAGCAGCGACTTGCCATCGCGGCTGAGCACCACGTCTTTGGTGTCGAAAGTATCTCCGGGAGTGAGCAGAGTCGCCTGGCCGCCTTCGGCCGAGATCGAATACAAATGATTCCTTCCATCCTTCTCCGAAGAAAATGTGATGCGATTGTCGGCGGTATAGTTAAATGAATCGTGCTCTGTTAAACGCGGAATGGAGTCGTCCATCGCGTCGCCGCTGCGCCAAATTTGTTGGGCATGGCTGGTTGCCGCGTCGCCTACCCAGATAGACCACGGCTCGGGGCGCAGCGGAATCAACGGCAAACCGCGCTCGGCGCCATTCGTCTTCACGTAAGCGATTTTTATTCCGTCCGGCGACCAGCGCGGCAAGCTGTCACGGTCCACGCTGGGCTGCATGTAATGCAGTGTCTGCTTCCCAAAATCATAAATCGCGATAAGGCTGTGGTCGCCGCGATTGCTGGTGAAGGCAATTTCCTGCCCATCGGGCGACCAGCGCGGATCGGTATTGTCTCCGCGCACATAGCAAAGCTGCTGCGCCGGTTGCCCTCCCGAAACAGGAGCAATCCACAATTGGTTGCGCGCCGCCCAAACCGCACGCTGGCCATCCGGAGAAATTTGAATGTCCTCGCAGCCCTCCTGGCCACAATTCATCTCGCCGAGTAATTGCGGCTGGCCGCTGGAAACCTCCACAGACCACACTTGCTGCTCGGGCGTTTGCACGTTGCTGGTCGGATCGGCCACCTCGCCCTGCGAATTCGTCTCGCTTCCGCGCGCGTACACGATCGTTTTTCCATCAGGAGTGATTCGCAGACTGGCAATCGGCCGGCCGTCATCTTTGGAATAGTGCGTCACCTGCCGCGCCTTGAAATCCGGCCCATCGGCAATCCACACGTTGCGCACGCCGCGCAAATCGAATACCCAGGCCACGCGCTCGCCCTGCTTCGCGGCCACAAGCTCGTCAGGAAACGGCGAGTCCATGACCTGCTCGATGGTGAAGCTGCGCGGCGCGCTGTAAGCGGCTCGCGACGCGAATAAAAATGCCGCGCCTGTCAGGAAAAGAGACAGCATGGTCACGCCAAATACAACCTTGTTAAGCCTGCCACAATAATTCCGGTCATTTCCCATGAGTCACCCCGTGATGGATAATTTGCGCGTGCATAATACCGCCGCCAACGCGCAAAGAAAAGCGTGCGCTGCGCCTTCAGCGTCACAAGAGTCTAGCATTTGTTCGCCGGCGCAATTGAGCGCGCTAGTAAATGTATGAGCACGCGAAAATCAGCCTGTGCACGCAGCGAACGCTCCACGCGGTAAAATCAAATTTAGCTCAGCGTGAAAACTTAGGAGGCTCTATGAAGATGCGATGGTGGGCAGCTCTGTGCGTCAGTGCAGTATTCGCCCTCACCGGCAGCGCGGCGCGCGCCCAGGGGAACAGTCAGGGACACGGACATGGCCACGACAAAGACCATCATGGCGAAGATCGCGGTCATCGTGGATGGTACAGCCAGCACGACCGCGACGAAATGGAGCATTGGTACCGCGAGCGCGAAGAGCGGCGCGATTTGCCGCCCGGCCTGGCGAAGCGGGACGACCTGCCGCCGGGCCTCGAACGCCAGTTGCGGATTCGAGGCGAATTGCCTCCCGGACTGCGACGGAAGATGCGTCCGTGCCCGCCGGAACTGGTGCGCGAACTGCCTCCGCCGCCGCCCGATTGCGAGCACGTGGTGATCGGCGGACATATCGTGCTCTGGAACAGGCGGACGAATATCGTTGTGGATATCGTCCACTTCGAGCGTTATTAGCAGCGCGTTGCCATGTCCTTCCGTGGCTGCATTAGTCGGGGTTCGGGCGCTCGAGAGGCGTGGGAATCTGCAGCACGCCGAAGCGCCCGTTGCTCTCGCGTTCCAGCGTAGGGGCGTATAATCCCAGAAATTTGCGCGTCCACCAGTCGCCCGTTTTGCGCTTCTCCGCCAGAGTGGTGAACCAATATTGCCAGAGCACGCAACGAATTTCCTGCGGCGGGCCGCTCGGAAATGGATTATGCGTGAAAAGCGAAAGCACTTCCGGGCTGCCTTCGAGCAATTCCTCTTCTGTTCCCAGCACGAACTGGTATTGCCGCCAGTTCCCCAGCGAAGCGAACCACAAATTCCAATCGAATCGCGGCTGGTAGGGCGCGTAGATTCCCGGCGCTTGATTCAGCGCTTGCGGCTTGTAGCGGAATGGATAGGCAATCCACGTTTTTCCGCCGTCGTTCGAACCCTGAAATTCGATTTCATAGCGGCCGCGCGTCATCACGCCGAATAATCCGAACTGATTCGCAATGCGAAACGGCTCGATCGCTTCCACCGGAGCGACCGGCAAGGGAAAACTTGGCGCGAACATTCCAATGAGTTGTGCGGTGGTCGCATAGAAAATCCAAGCAAAACAAATGCCGGCCAGCGCGATGCCGAGAGGACGCATGACGCGCGAAATATTGCTCCCCGGCTTGGCTGGCGGCGCGATTTCGGCTTGCGCTTCGCGCGTATCCTCCTCGCGCATGGCGACCATGATGTGATATTTCTTGAACCACTTTCGCGGCAGCACTTTCACCAGGAATTGATCGTCCAGCAGCAAAATTCCTAATGCCAGCACAAGGTAATTCAAAAACGCGTAGTTCGCGGTGAGAATCACGCCGATTTCCCAGGGCGTCACGATAAAAAAGCAAATCAGGCGGAAGCGGCGCGGCAGAAACAACATCAGAACGATTCCGAGTTCCATCACCAGCGTGGCCAGCGCGGTGAGCCAGTGAAACCAGTGCGGCGCGTGCTGCACATAATAGCCAATCCACGTGGGCAGCGGGCCGTTCTGGTAATACTCATACATCGCCGTCAAATGGCGCCACTCGGGATCGCCGCCGAGCATTTTGGCCATGCCCGATTCGAAATAAATGCGGAACCA
>DASYYQ010000126.1:0-21488 GCA_035933545.1 Candidatus Acidiferrales bacterium
AAACGCGTGGGAGCAGCTCGGCATTTCCATCTCGCAAATCATCAAGGAAGGAGCCGGCGGACGCGCCAGCGATCTCGACCTGCTCTTCACCGGCGAATTGACCATGGCCGGCGTGCCCATCAAATCCTCCATCAACGCCAACCAGGCGCGCATTGATTTTCTGGATCTCTCGCACTGGGGACGCGCAGTCATGCAGGACATTGATTTTTACGACGTCGGAGGACAGACTGTGTTCCCGATTTACGGAGCCTCGGGCGGCCTCGCTGCGGCGTACATTTTTTACTTCGTGACAGGCTTCCAGGTCTGGAACGAATCGCCACGCAGCGGCGCCTACATCGACAGCTTGGCCATTCCCACAGGGTACTGATGTCGGCCTGAGAGGGCGGGTGAGAACTCGCCCTCAAAAGCGCGCTTGCATTATTTTCTTTACAGTTTAATGCTGCGGAAGTACAACCTTGTTCCGTGGATGAGAAGAGACGCTATCAGCTGTGGGCGGAGTCGGTTCGGGAGATAGGAATTTTGCTCCTTGTATTTGGTCCTTTGGAGACATTGCTCAGAGCTCCTATGAATGTAACCGAGGTTCTAATCGCGTTTGCTCTGGCTGTTTCTGGGTTTATACTCATATTTGCAGGAGTCAAAATGGGAGCGGACATATGATTTACCTTCCGTGGGCTGCCTTCGTGGTCGCCGTCGTATGGATGATTCGGCAGGGCTTTAGTGCAAAGAAGGAATACGAGCGCCGCGCTCGTGAAAGGCAGCAACTTTCGGAATCAGTAGCTCGCGAAGCTCCCCGGGAGCGGGCGCTGCTTGCGGGTCGAGGTCAGGGCCAAGCCCCTGAGCTTGCTGAGACGCTTGGCCAGAAGAGAGGTTCGCCGAATGCAATTGGCTTCGGTGCTTCTCGCTAGGGCTACGGCTTGGATAGAGCCCGTGGACCTGAACCCTAAGGGGAGCGCCTTCTACCCTGACTTGGTGAAGGCGCTCGTCAGTCGCTATAAGTTTCAGGAATTCCCGAGTAGCCCCGCTGATTTCGACGAGGCGAAAGGAGTCAGATTTGCGCTCGGAAAACTTGGAGATTCGGCGATAGATCAGGTTGTGATCTACGCCTATGGAATCGTGCTCGACACAAGAGCATCCACAGCTGAGTCGCGTCGACTGCTCGAAGATGCGCTTAGGTGGGCGGCCAAGGAGCTTGGGTTAGTGTACGAAGCGTCCATGATTAAGCGTTGGCAGTATGCCAGCCAGGTCACGTTTTATAGCAACGTCGGCTTGGGTACCGATTGCCGTGCATTTCGGAACCTTGCTGAGAACGTGCAGAAGTCTGTTCAAGATGTGATGAGAGAGAAGTTGAGCTACGAACTAACCGGGCTGTTGGTGGATTATGACCAGCTCGAAAGGAAGCACCCGCTAGGGCGTTTCTCCATCCAGCGCCGTGATAATACTCCCTTCTCAGAGAATAAATACTTCTCGGAGGCCCCGCTTCCAACTGATGTGCACCTCAGGATTCTTGAGCAGTTTGAAAACGAGCTATCGCAGAAAGCATAGCTCAAAACAAAAAGGGCGGCGTTTCCGCCGCCCTTTGAATTCAATACGTCTTACTGGGCACGCCTGAGAAGCAACCACATGTTAACAAATCCAGGTCACCATGAGAAATAAACACGACCTGCCATCGCGCGGCATCAAGATAATTCGCGAAACGCATGACGCACCCGCTTCACTCCAGCTGCGCCTGGCGCGCGCGGGCGGACTCAACCGCTTCGGCGAGCCCAATTTCCGCGCGGTGTGGGGATGGTCGCGCCTGGCGTGGATTGGCGGCAAATGGACGGACGCTGACGCGCACGGCAACGTCACGCGCGAAGTGATCGAGCTGCGCGAAGTGCCCAAATATTTTCCGTTCGAGCGCTGGCACATCGAGCGCTGGACGCCGCCGGAATCCTACGGCTCGCCGCAGCAATGGTACGCGCAAACCATCGAACGCGCCGACGGCATCGCTATTCCCGCGCTCGGCCCGTATCCCCGGCGCGGCGAATACGAACATTGCTTCACGTTGCAAAATCCGCGCGGCGAATTCATTCCGCTTTCCGGGGGCGTCTGCGAAGCCATCGTGCGCGCTGTGGAATTTGCGCGCGCGCAGCCAGCGCAGCAGCATCGCGCAGCTCTCGCGCGCCGTGAAATGCGCCGCGACCGCCATTGGGAATCAGACGCCGACGCGATTTTCCATGACGCCTCGCCCGCGTTTTACGGAGCGCCTTTTGTCGTCGCGGCGCCGTCCGTATGCACGCGCCTCTAATCTGGGTCCTACGCTTCAGCCCTTTTCACAAACGCCTTACAACATAATTCGCGGCACGCTACGCTGTTTGCAGGATTTTCGCGCTGCATCTTCGCTCCTACACTTTCCTTTCCGGCTCGCAGTTCACTTTCCGCGAGGAGCGAGGAGCACAATGGATAAGTGGAGAAAGCATTCAGCATGGAAGGGAATCGTCGCAGGATTGGCAGCCGGACTGGCCGGCGCCTGGACCATGAACCAATATCAAAAAGGCTGGAGCAAGGCCTCGGAGAAACTGAACGGCAACGGCAATTCGCGCAAGCACGCTTCCGACGGGCCTGACGCGACCATAGTCACCGCCGACAGGCTTGCGCGCCCGTTCCTCGGCCGCACCCTCAGCCGCGACGAAAAAAAGAAAGCCGCGCCCATCGTTCACTATGCATTTGCTTCCGTTGTGGGTACCGCGTATGGCGTGGCCGCGGAATACAGGCCCGTCGTGAGAAAATTCGCCGGCGTTCCATTTGGCGCGGCGCTGTTTGTCGGCGCGGATGAAGTTGCGCTTCCCGCCCTGAATCTTTCCAAAGGGCCGAAAGAATATCCGGTCAGCGCGCATCTTTATGGGCTGACCTCGCATTTGGTTTACGGAGCGACGATCGAGGCCGTGCGCCGTGGTGTACGCGCGCTTCTCCGGTAATGCAGGCGCTCACACTGGCGGTAAGCCCGCCAACGCGAAGGAGAATTTACACGAAGGACACATCGTCAAAACCAAAGCGTTCTGCCTGGAAGGGAATCGTTGCCGGCGCCGTCGGCGGCTTCGCGGCTTCCTGGGTGATGGGCCAATTTCACGCCCTGTCCAACAAAGCCATCGGGGAGGTGACGTCGAAGGAAACTTTTCGCGAATTGCAACGCGCCTCCGCTGATGCCCAGGAGGCCACTGCGAAAGTAGCCGACCGCGTTTCGCAGCCGTTGCTGCGTCGTAAGTTGCGCTACAGCGAAAAGCAGCGCGCCAAGCCGATCGTTCATTACGCCTTCGGTTCTGCAGTCGGCGCTGTCTACGGTGCAACGGCGGAATACCGTCCTATTGTGCGGAAGTTTGCTGGAGCGCCTTTCGGCGCTGCGGTTTTCGCGGGCGCCGACCAGCTCGCGCTGCCGGCGCTTCACCTCACGCGCAAGCCTACTGAGTATCCTCCGGCGCTGCACGCCACCGAATTCGGCGCGCACATTGTCTACGGGGTAACTCTCGAAAGTGTGCGGCGTTTGGTTCGCCTGATTCTGCGCGCGTAGCTATGTGTCGGCGCCGATGATCTCCTCGCCAACGGCCCACACTTTGTTTGCGAACCACGCGATCAGCAACGCCACCAGGCAGCCGCCGAGCACTTCCGCTGTGCGAATTAGCGCTTCATGCATGCCCGCATTTCTGGTGAAGGTGTCGAATCCCGCGCCCAGCACGATCGCCGTTGCCGCCGCCGCGGCGCGCCAGTTGCCGCCAATATGGAGCACGAAGAAGGAAATGAGCGACGCCACAGTCGTAGCCGCCGCGAGCTCCCACAAATTCGGCCGCGTCCACAACAGGACAAACAGCGCAATCGCGCAACCGATGCCCATATGCGCGAACCTCCGCGTCGATGCGAAGAACGACAGGCGCATTTCGATTTCCGAGGTCATTACCAGCGATACAGTGGCCCAAATGGGCGAATAATCGCCCAGCGCGGCGGCAATTTCCCACAGCACAATCACGCCGAAAAAAATTCGCAGCGCGTAGCGTATGCCGCGCCGCACTGGATGCCGCCTCTTGCGCCGTGCATTTTTCTCTGCAACGGAAGCTGAAGTTGGATGACCCACGACGCACCTCCGCCGGAAGGGCGGGGCGCGCTCTTACAGAATCGCGTGATGTATAACAGCAAATCAATCCGTAAAACTCCTGAAAAGAGGGACCGATAGTGACCATGACTACGCACACAAGCGCGCAAACGCAAACAGTTGAACCAATGAAGACGCACGCCAGCGACCCCCGCCTACTCTCCGCGGCGAATCACGATGTGCGCCACGAAAACAGTGCGACCATCGCGTCGGTGTCCGATCAGGATTTCTGGGTGACGCGGACTTACGGCGTGTTCCACATTCCGTCCCGGCCGAAAAACGAGCCGTACGGTTTCGTTGTGGTCACGCCGCGCGCCGACGCCATTGATATTGGCGACAGCCGCCGGTTTACCGTGCAGGTCTCCGCCCGCGAAATTGCCGCCGACATCATTCAGGACCTCGAAGATCACGGCATTGTCGTCTGCGAAGCGGCGCGCCCTTCGGCCGAAGAAATTTCTGCCGCAACCGAAACGCGCGACGCGTGGTACAAGCGGCTCGTCGCTGACGCCGATGAAATGTGGGCGCGGGGCCATTCTTATCGGGAAATTTCCGACATGCACCGCCGCGCCGCCAAAAGCTTGGGCCTCGAACGCGAATGGGCTTACGTCCCGCAGCGTTCCGTGGATTGTCCCGCATGCGGCGAAAAAGTCCGCGCCGATGTTGCCATGTGCAAACATTGTGGCGCCACTCTTGACGCCGAACGCGCCGCCAAGTATTTTCCCAACGGCCCCCGTCAGAAATCCGCGCCGGGCAACAATGCCCCTTCAAAACCAAATCTGAGTTAGCGGCGCGTTATTTTTGTCGTGTTTGGACGCTTCGTGTCAATATCGTGCGTCATGGATCGTTAACCACTGGCACAGAGCTTCAGCCTGTGCGCTTTTGAGGTGCACATCCTCGGTAAGAACATGATTCACACAATGAGGACAAATTCCTAATGAAGCCAATCCATACTCTTCTTGCAATTTTCGGGGCGCTGATTTTTGCAGTCCCAGCATTTGCTCAGGGTTCACGTCATGACGGCGTGGCGCTGGGCGAGCAGGGAAGGCCGGTGGCCGGCGCGAGCATCGTGGTCTGCTCGCAGCCCGCGAACGTCACTGTTGCGCCGTGCACGCCGCTGGCAAGCCTCTACACCGACACAACTCTCGCCACGCCCGCGCCCAATCCGCTTACTTCCGACGGCCTCGGCAATTTCCATTTTTACGCCGCGCCCGGCGTTTACACTCTGCAAATCTACGGCCCGGGAATCAACACCTACACCACTCCTGACGTGATTTTGCCGGTGAATCCGTCGGACGCGCAGTTCAGCTCGATTACTGCGACCAACGCCATCAGCGCGCTCACGCTCAGCCTTGGCGGAAATTTGTCCGTGGGCGGAAACGCCAACGTCACCGGCACGCTTACCGCCGGCTCCTTCAATGCGAATTTTTCGCCCTCGAGTAACGCGCAAACCAAAGGCTACGGCGGCGTCCTCTACGTGGATACGACCGCAGGAGCCTGCGGCGGCCCGGGCTGCTCCGATGCGAATGACGGCAAAAGCATCGGCAGCGCCATGTCTACTGTTGACCATGCTGCGTGTTCGCTTCCCGGCGGAAATTGTGCTGCCAGCATAGCAGGCAGTGGCGTAATTTATTTCGTCAACAACTCGGCAGCCAGCGCGACGCCGGGCTGCGGCTTCTGGATTATGGGATCAAACGACCCGAACTACGCGTCGCCTCCTGCCTGCTGGCTAAAAGAAGTTAGCGGCACTTCCGGCATCGAGCTGATTGGTCTCCCGTATCAAACTCACGGGCCAAACGGCAAGAGGCCAACGGCGATACTCACGGGCGGCAGCAGCGCAGACCGTAACCATCCGCTCATCTGGGTCTCCGGCACGAATGGTTCCTACGATTTTGAGAATATCGCTGGTCAATACACTTTCCAGCGCGGCGTCGTGGTGGGCGAATGCTCGAACAACACGCGCACAAATACCTGCAACGTTTCTGGCATCAATTTCTACAACGATTTCATCAGCGTGAATACCACGGCAGGCTATGGGCCGTCCTGGGACATCACCGGCGGCTCCTTCTGGATTACCATTCGCGATTCCGGCGGACAGGGAACCGATACGGTGAATCCTCCCACCGGCGATTTAGCGCCGGCAATGCTCGTTGACGGCAGAACCAACGGCGGCGTGGGCTTGCTGACTATCGACGGCTTCGACACCAGCGAAGGCGGAATCAAGATTTACCCCGGCTCCGGTCTGGGCGCGGACGTAAACATTTCCAACGTCACCAGCGAGGCCATCGGCACGCACGGCGCAGGAGAAGCAACCGTCTGGTTTGCCTATCCCAGCGGCGGCTGCGTAAGCTGCATCATTAACGCCACGCTAACCGACATTCAGACGGCTGATGCCACAGGGACGATTCCTGCGGTGCAAAACGATATGCAAAGCGGTGCCGCCATCAAAGCCTCGCACATCTATGGCCAAGGACTGAACACTAAGGGTCCGATGGTCGTCACTGATCAGGACAACATAAATATGCAGACGCAGACCGTCAGCCCTCTCGCCTACGGACAACAGGGCTTCTCGAACGGCTGGGTCATCGGCAAGCGCGACGATGTGCAGTGGCAGGGTGGATTGACCCACGTTCAGTATGCGAACCTCGTCGCGGGAAGCAATTGCAGCACGTGGAATTTCTTCCTTGCCAGCGGAACCTGCGGCGTCACCGACCCGTTTGGCGGGACGAACGCAGGAAGTCAGGTCGGCGCAGCATCAGCATCCATCCGCTTCACCCCCGGCAGCAGTGGTGTGGACGCCGTGAATCTTTCGGTCGGCGATGTGCTCGTTGGCGGCGCGTGGACCAAGTCGGTTACAGGCAATGGCTACGCCGGGAATCCATTCACTCCGCTTTTCATCATCACGAGCGGAGCCGGTTTCACGTTCTCCTGCAATCAGGATGGCAATCCAGTCGGGGGTTCAACGGAATGGATTTGGAGCCGCGTGCTTTGCACGGTGACCGCAGTCGGCACCAATCCAGACTACATCGTCTTCGGCGCAAACTCCGATGCCACGCACACGGTGGCAGCCTACGGGCCGGTGCTGAACTACATCCCCAGCGGAAGCGTTCCGACCAACCAAATCTATGAGTACTACAATTCTTTCAAGACCTACGACAAGCTTTGCTCCGTCGGAACACTTTGCGGCCTGCAGTTCAGTCCGCCAACATTCTTCGCGCCAATAATCGATTCTGCCTCCGGCGCCAGCGGCCTTACTTTTCGCAACAGTGGCTCGACGGTGTGGACGGCGGACGCCAGCGCCTCGGCATTAAGCTTCAATTTCAATGCGCATCTGGGCGAAACCACGCTGAAGCTCGCGCCCTTCGGCGGGCAGTCCTACGCCGGACTCGTCGACAATTACGGAATGACCGCGGGATTTGTCTCGGTCACCGAAACCAGCGGCACCGCGTCATTCGATGCCGGCCTCGGCAACACCTTCGAGCTCACGCTGAATGCGAACGCCACTTCCACCACGCTCAGCAACGCGCAGCCCGGCCAATGGCTCAGCTTCATCGTTTGCCAGCCGGCAAGCGGCGGCCCATTCACGTTTGCGTGGCCCAGTAACGTTCACGGCGGCATGACCATCGGCACAACGGCAGGGAAGTGCAGCGCGCAAAGCTTCGCCTTCGACGGCACGAGCGCCTTCGCCACATCGCCCGGCGTCGCCAATCAGTGATTCGTTTTTCCTGGTCAGCAGCTGCCGCATTCCTTTCACTCGTCACTGTTTTTCGGAGGTATCATCCATGCCCGTAGTCTCAACCACCGCATATGATCAGGCGGAAGACTCGCTGAACCTGGCGCGTTCGCTCGCCAATGACGCCGCAGGTGCCGTTTTTTCCGACGCGGTGCTGCTACCCTTTCTCAACTCCGCCTATCGCGCCTTGCAGCGCGAACTCGCCGAATCGGGCGTCTCTGTGCTCGTTTCCCAGGCGGATGTTGACCTGCCGCTCACCAACGGCGTCACCAACACCATCATCAGCGACGTCACCACGCCGCAGCTTCCCACCGACCTGCTCGCCCCCCACCAATTGCTCGAACAGACAACCGGCTCAAGCGACATTTTCACGCCTATGGAAAAAATCACTGGCGGCCTGCCAAATTTTCAGCCGGGCGCGCGCCTGCGCATGTGGGAGTGGCGCGAAGACGCCATTCAGCTCGTCGGCGCTACGCAGGAAACTACGGTCCGCATTCGCTACGAAAAGTCACTGCCGGCAATTGTTCTCGGCACTGATCCGCTGCAGATTCGCTCGTCAATTGATCCGCTCGCTTACGCCGTTGCCGCCATGGCCGCGCGCTCCCGTGGCGCGCAAGCGCTGGCCGCCGACATGTTCGCGCTTGCGGAAAACGCCGCCGAAAAGTTAATCGAGCGCTATGTCCGCCCCGAGCAGTTCAAAGGCCGCCGCCGCAAACCCTACGGCTATCGCCGCAACGTCGTTTATCTGTAGGAATGTAGGAGCGGCTTTACAGCGCTCCGTCGCGCACGGACGGGCGTTCTCTAGACTGTCAACTGTCAACTTTCGACCGCGAGACCTCACTCCACGTTCAGCGTCAGTTTGATGGACCGCGAGGCGTTCTGTGCCGATCCAGTGATGTTGATGGAGTACGAGCCGGGCTGCGTCTCGTTGGGATTGAACGGCGGTGCATTGGACTTACAACCGGCCGCCGCCGCTGCCGCCAGCAGCGCAAAGAAAATCGCCGCAAACCGCGCCCGTTGGACGAGAGGGAGCTGTCCTGCGGAGCGAGAACTGGCCATCGCCCGCCGCGCATAAAAAGCGCACAGCGCAAGCGCCATCGCGAACACGCACAGCAGCAACATGCGCATCGGCGATCCCGGCCGCCGCGCAAACGTAATGATTTGCGTCGCATTAGGCCCGCCGGTAGTGAGCTTCACGCTAAAGCTTTGCGCCTGCCCGGGCGTAACAGTCACGCTCGTTGGATTGGTAGTGCAGGTGATGGTCTGCGTTTGGCCGGAAATTATTGTCGGACACGCCAGCGTCACGACTCCGCTGAACACACTGTCTGGAGTCACGGATAGCGAATAATTGGCGGTCTGCCCCGGCGCGACGTTCTGAATTGTCGCGGTCTGCGACGCTGCGGTCAGTTGAAAATCATCGCCCGTCCCAGAGAGGTTCGCGCTTTGAGGGCTCGACGGATCCGCGTCAGTCACTTGCAGCACAGCCGAGCGTGCGCCTGACCCGCCGGGAGTGAATGTCACATTAATCAAGCACGAACCTCCTACCGGCACTGACGGCACGCAGTTGTTGGTCTGCGTAAAATCCAGCGGATCCGCGCCGGTGAACCCGAAACTTTGATTCGACACCGCCAGAGCGCTCGCGGAATTGTTCGCCAGCGTGAATTGTTGCACGGGCGTCGTCCCGCCCGTCGGCTCATCGCCAAAATCAAAACTCGCCGGGGACAGCGTCACGGCGCTGCTCGTTTGACCCGCGGCCAGACGCGGGAATTCCAGCACGCGCTGGTTTCCGCGATCCGCCACGAACACGTTCCCCTGGCGGTCGATGGCCAGCGCGCCCGGGGAATCGAGATTTTCCGTCGTTGCAACGCGCGCCAGCGTTCCGGATCCGGCGTCAACGCGCAGCAGCGCGTTCGCGCCAGTATCCGCAATGAACACGTTGCCTGCGCCATCCACCGCAACGCCCTCCGGCGCTCCAATGGCCGCTTTTGTAGGATTGGAATCGACTTGCGCGCTCATCGCTGCGCCGCTAGCCACAGGCGCGCCGCTGCCGGCGAGCACGTCCAGCGCGCCGCTGCGCAAATCGATCACGAAAACGCGATTTGATATGGGCGAGGCTACATAAAGTCCGCCGCGCGCCGGGTCCACAGCAAGCGCCGCCGCGTCCAGCACGTGCGCGAGATAGGTGAAGTTCTGCGCGCCAGTCTCGAGCGCCAGCACGCGATTGTTGCCGCGATCGGCGATGTATAAACTTCCGTCGCGATCGAGTGCCAGCCCCGCAGGCTGGTACGGGGCGAGGTTACTCGAAGTATTGCTCGAGGCCGCCGCCGCGTCATTTTTTCCGGACGCTGCTGGAACCGCCGCCACTTTTCCGGTAATCATGTCCAGTAGCCGGATGCTGTTTTGCGTGCGATTCGCCAGATAAACTTGGCCCTGCGGCGTCACCGCGATTCCTGACGGATCCTCCGCGCGCGCCAGCGTGCAATTCGAAAAAATGGTCAGCGGAATTTTCACCGCGCTGCTCGACGCGCCGCTTTGAACATCCGCCGGAACGCTGATCGCCGAGCTGACGCAATCCTGCGGAGGCGGCGTGGCCGAAAGGGAAATGTACAGCCCGCCCGCGGCGTCCACCGCCAGCCCGCGAACATTGGCGTATTCCGCGCCGCTGGCAACCACGAACGGCCCCGCAACCGCGTTCTTCGCGGAGGCGCCCGGCGCGACAGAAACGCCGCGCGCCGCGGCAACCTGCTGCGCGTCTACACGCATAAAGCTTTCACCGGCAACCCAAAAAATTGTCGCGATCAGCGCAGTCGCCGCTGCGAAACGCAAAACCACTCGGCGCAAATTTTCCCCTCGCATTCTCAAACGGCAAATTAAATTGGCGCGAAGCTACAAATGATAACACAGCGCCGCAAATCGCTCACCTTATCGCATGAGCGTTCGCGCGCAGCCATTCCCGGAACTCGCGAAACGGCGTTAAAACTTGCGCTTACAGACACTTCCCCTGCCAGGCCGAATGCGCACCACGGCATCTGCGATGTCGCCCCGCCGAACAGGGTTGCATCGCCACGACGCATCGGTTCGCTGGGATTTCTCTCACGGAATAGTTTTACGGACTAGAATGGTAGCCCGAAGTTGGGCATCCTGCGCATGCCACACCGGCCGAAGACTCGCCTCGGCACAGCGCCAGTACCCTTTGCCGGACTCCGGGCCTGTTCGCCGGTAAATCAATCGATGGCGATATGCGTGCTCGTGCGCCCGACGCCGTCAATGGCCTGAATTTTACTCATGACCAGCGAATTCAGATCCTCCGTCGAATTCACTTCCGCAACCACGTAAACGTCGGGATCGCCCCAGCACGCATTGGCCATTTTCACCCCGGGAAGGCCGCCAATTTTTTTGGCGATGTCGCGCGCCTTACCAGGACCAACCGTCACCAAAACGTACGCTCTCATGGGAGCCTCCTTGCGGCAAAACCGCACGCGGGCTTGCCCGCCGCTTATCCGCACAGAACGGGACGGCAGGCCGTTAGGCTGGAATTGTCCACATTTTACTCCTATCGGCCGGATGCGGGGTACAACTCAAGCACACCGCATCGGCAGCAAATCAGCCACGGCGAGTCTGCGCGAGAACACCGGTTTTTCGTCAGGGCACGGTTTCAACCGTGCCGTAAACGTCGCACTTTCATTGCGGCTTTAGCCGCTGGGATATGTATTTCGCCCTTGCCCTACCGACTCATGGAGGCTGACGACGTTCTGGGCGCCCGCCGGACTGCTGCACGCGAAAAATCTCGCCCCAGCCTTCGCTTCCATCTTTTCGTCGGGAGCGTGCAGGGCTGCTGAAGCCGGCGAGTCTCGCCGCGATGTTCGCTTCTATTCGGCTTCGTTTTCGCCTGCTTTTAGCTCTCGACCATCAACTATCAGCTCGCACTTTACACATTGTCACTGGAGGACAAATGGCACTCGCATTCACATTAGTTGATTCCTGGGACGACGGCCGCCACATCCACGTCGCCGGCACCGTTGCCGCGTCGGGAAATTACGCTACCGGCGGCGACACACTCGACCTCACCGCGCTCGAATCCCTCGGCGTGCCCACCACCAAGCCACCCATCATGGGCACCGCCTGGATGGATGGCCTCGCGGGCTACGATTATGTCTTTTCGCCGGGCGCAGCGATGAACTCCGGCAAAGTCAAAATTTTCCAGCAGGGAAGTGGCGCCGGTGCCTTCGCGGAACTCGCTTCCGGCGCCTATCCCGCCGCCATCACCGCCGACACCGTCACGTTCTACGGCATCTTCCCCCGCTTGCAGTAGAGCATCTACGAAGATTCCGGAACAGAGGGAAGCTTGACTTCCCAGGGCGTGGCGCCCGACGTAACGCATCGCTTCTCCGGGTTGGCTGGGTCGTAGAAAACGATGACACCAGACCCCTCGCCAACCTTGCGAATTGAATAAGAGGAATCCCGCGCTAACGCCGTCGCGATCCGTCCACTGTTATCTTGGAATGAGAATTCTATTCGCCGGCCATGCCGTCCCCGTCGAACGTGGAAGACGCGCCCAAGAGCAACCTCTCCCTGCTCGAGAAGCCGCCGCTGCTGAAAGAAATCCCGCGCATTGCCAATCAGAATGTAGGGAACCAAAGGTAGCCAGAAGATGAGCGAAATATCCGTGATCGAGTTCCGCCCTTTCCAGATCAATACCGAGATATAGAACCACGCGATGGTGAATAAAATGTTACCTCCAATTTCCGTTGCAGCAACGGATTTTTTTATGAACACGTGGCGCGGCCGAGGCAATTGCGCAATCCGCTCAAGCATTGCGAGCTCTTCGGGAGTCGGGTGCATGGTTTCTGGAAATAACGTGAACATTGTGCAAAATATAGCGCAACTTTGCTGCTTCATCGCGAATCTTTTAAGCACACTTGCCAGAGTAATTTTTGCGATTCGTCTCCCCGCGCTATAATTTCAAGAGGGTCATTCGCAACAGCGCCGCGCCTCGCCGCGTAAATTGTCATTTACGTTCAGGTCGCGGCAGCCGGGATCCCCAAACGCGCGTCCATCGCGTTTGCGGGCGCCGGCAAAAGGGCCTATTGAAATGCTGGACTCGTTTACAAATTATTTTTTGCAGCATCCCATCGCGATGGCCATCACCGCCATTGCCGTGATTATCATTCTCGTTTGGATGACCGGCAGCGGCTCGCGCCAGCGCTTCATCACTTTCCGGCGCACGAAAGAGACCGATCAGCTCGCGCGCGACCTGAGCCGCATCGCCGCCGCGCTCGAGAAAATCGCCCGCCAGCGCGACGTTCCTGTGGATTATCTGAATCGCGCAATTCCGCACGGATGGGAGGCGTCCATTTCCGCCGGCGAGCCAGTGGAAGACGCCTTCAGCGAGGAATACGAACCAGGGCCGCAAGACTTCGTGTCGGAAGAAGTGCAAGAGCTGCCCGCCGACGCGGATCACGAAGGTGTTTTCCCTGCGGGCGCGCCGAGCGCCGCGCAGCCTATTGCTGCTCGCGTGCAAACTGCAGCTTCGGGGCCGAAAAATTCGCCCGCGCCCGTTCCGCCCAATTCAAAAGCCCCATCGCCGAACGCGAACGCTCCCCGCGAACCAGCGCCCGCTCGCGGCAGGAATCCTCTGGGCGGCACCGCCGACCTGCTCGGCGGAAAGAAAAAACTCGATCTGCCAAATCCGCTCTACCGTCCCAAGCGCTAGCGCCGCATCTCAGCAGACAAGTTTCGCACTGTCTCTCTCGAGGCCTTCGCAGCATCAAACTTGTAGCTCCGCCCTCATCCGCACCGGCCCGCAGAGGAGAGCAAAATGTTCCATCATTTGCAGGCGTACTTGCAGGGATTCCAGCTCGAAATCGTGCAGCACAGATACGCGCTGGCTCTGGCCGTCGCCACGGTGGCAGCCATCGGTGTGGCGCTGTGGGCGCTCGCTTCGCGCAAACGCTACATCGTCCTTCGGTCTTCGAACGAAAGCGAAGCGCTGATGCTTCAACTTGGCCGCATCGCTGCCGCGCTCGAACGGCTCAACGCGCGCCACGATGTGCCCGACTTTTCTTCGCAGGAAATTCTGCGCCCCGGCCCTGTCGATGAACCTGCCGAGTCTCGTGCTGAAGCTCGCGTCGAGAATCGTGTCGAAGAACATGTAGCGCCGGCGCCCCTTGGCCACGTCGGCGTCGGCAGCATGTTCAGTTTTTCCCGCCGCGCCGAACTGCCCAACCCTCTCTACCGGCCCAAATAGCGGCTAACAGCAGTAGCTCTCGCGCCACAGCAGCTATGGAAGCCCATAGCCACGCCTGCGGCAGTCTGTGCGTTTGGCGCAGCAGTCTTGAGTGGCTGCTTTTAACTTTAACTGTCAACTGTTTCTCACAGCCGCAGCGTGCTTTTCTCATCGTGCCGTTTCTGCCGCCTCCGCGCTACGGCGCCCCCAAGCGCCGCGACGAGCAGCAAAATCAGCACCACGCCGAACACCGCGAGCGCGGGATGCAGCCCGGCCTCCGTCGGCATCGTCCATAATTTTAGAAAAATGTAAAAGCCGATCGCAAAGAACAGCAAGCTCGCAACGAGCCGCACGCGCGGCATCGCAAAGCGTCTTCGTCCGCGCACCGGCGCAAGTGAACTCAGTCGCTCCTTCACCGCTTCGCTCGGACGCCAGGAACCTGCGTCCCGCTCGCGCGAATGGTTCCTGATGCTCGCCTGCTGCGACGAATTGTCTTCCAGCTTCTCCGTGGCGCCCGCTATTGCACCGCGCAGGGTTTCTTCCCGCTCGCGCGCCGCTTTGCTGGGCCTCCAGCCGGAAGGATCATTCGATGCCGGCTGGCCAACACCCAATATCGATTCGCGCTCTTTTTCCGGCGCTCCCATGCGCCCAGATTATCACCGTTGTTTCGCGCTGCGCCACGCATCACGGGCAGGGTCATCCTAAGAGCGCAGCCAACGCAGCTCGATAAACGACATCGGGCCGTACAAGGGCACGCACCATCAACTGAATGTTTTTTGCTGATCACTGACCATTTGCCTGCATTTTCGTCACGCGTCGCTGGTTTCGCTAGCCACTAACTAGCCACTCGTCACTTGTCACTCGTCACTGGGGTTTAACCATGTCCGTCGAAACGTTTTCGCCATTGCAGCTCACCACTTTCGGCACCTGGATGACGCTGCTCGATCCCTCCGACGTCCCCCCGGGAATGTCGCCCGACGCGCGCGACGTCGAATTTTTCCCCGGAGGCGTGCGCACGCGCCCCGGCCTCGTCTCCATTTTTTCCGCGCTCGGCGGCCTGCCCTCAATCAACGGGATGAAAACCTACATCACCACGAATCTCGTGCAACGCCTTCTCGTTCTCGACTCGCAGGGAAATTTGTCCAAGGAAATCTCTCCCGGCGTCCTTTCCATCGTCTCCGGAATTATTTCGCCGGGACTTTTCCCCGTCTCCACAACGTATTTCGGCCGGGAATACATGGCGCTTTCGAACGGCACGCTCGGCGCCGATCTCCCGCGCCAGTACGATGACACGTATCTCGATCGCGTCAGCCAAATCGGCCCTGCCGAGGGCCCGGTCGTCGCGGACTCCGTGAACGCCGGCAGCGTTTCCCCCGGCGCGCACCAATGCGTCGTGATTTTCGTCACACGCCAGGGCTACTGGACCGCGCCTTCGCCGCCCGTCACCTGGACCGCCGCGGGCAACAAAAAAGTCAGCATCACCAACATTCCCACCGGCCCGTCGAACATCGTGCAGCGCCTGCTCGCATTCACTGGCGCAGCCGGCGCGAGTTTTTATCAAGTGCCGGCCACCATGACCATCAATGACAACGTCACCACTTCTCTGGAAGTCGATTTCACCGACGATATCCTTCTCGCCGGCGTCAGCATGGACAATTTATTTCAAAACGTCGAACTGCCCGATCAGCTCGGCGTCATCGCCTATTCCGATCGTCTTTTTTGGTGGGGCGAACGCGCGAAAATGCCCAACTGGCGCAATGTGACCTTCGACGGCGGCTGGGATGCTTCCGGAAACAATCGCCCGCTTGGCTGGCAGCTTGGTTCAACTTTTTCGGCAGGCGGCTCCCGCGAACCGAGCGATTCCGTGTGGGGCGACGCCTATCGCGTCACCGCTGACGGAGCCACCATCGAGCGCGGCCACATTCAGCAAAACGCGCTCACCGACGTGAACGGAAATCCTCTGCTGCAAAACAACACGGATTATTCCGTGCGCGCGCGCGTCAAACGCACAGCCGGTCTCGCGCAAGGCGCATTTCGCATCAACTGTTACAGCCCATCGCAAGGATTTGTCGGCAGCGGCCTCGCCGTCACCGCGCTTCAGGCCACCACCAGTTATCAGGAATTCATCGCCGAACTGCTGCCGCCGGAAACATCGCTTCCGAACGACCTCGTGCTACAGGTCTACGCCGACGGCACGCCGGCGCCCTCCGGCGAATCGTTTCTCGTGGACTGCATCGAGATTTATCCCACGAACGCCGCGCAAAACCCTTCCATCGTGCGCGCCTCACGCAATTCCGATCCCGAAGCCTACGACGGCGTCCAGGGGCTTATCGAGATCGCCGTCAACAATGGCCAGGCGATTCGCGCCGCATTTGTCATTCGCAATAATTTGTACTTCGTGAAGGAGCGCAGCTTCTACGTCACCGCGGACAACGGCACCAGCGAGCCGGCGTTTTGGGACGTCGAGGAAGTTTCCAATTCCGTGGGCACGCCTTCCGCGCACGGCGTTGGCGTCGGCGAAGATTGGGTGGTCATCGCGTCTCGCGCTGGCCTTTATCTTTTCGCCGGCGGCGAGCCGATAAAATTGTCACAGGAAATTCAGCCCACCTGGGACGCCATCAATTGGCAGTATGGCAGCTCACTGTGGGTCACTGTGGACACGCAGCACAAGCGCATCTACGTCGGCGTGCCCATGGGCGCGTCCACTGTGCCGAATGAAATTCTCACGCTCGATTATTCCGAAAGTTTCGCTGATCCGCTCTTGGCTTCCGGCTCCGGCCAGTCGCGCAAATGGGCGCCATGGTTCATCTCCGCAAATTGTGGCGCGCTCATCGAACGCTCCAACGGTACTGCGACGTTTTTCCTGGGCAACAATTCCGCGAATGGCAAAATTTATCAGCTCACCGAAGGGCAATTTTCCGACGACGGCGCGGCCGTCAATTCCTATTACACCACTGCGTTTCTTTCGCGCACTGGCGCAACTGGCCGCGATCTGTTTGGATACTTGACGCTCTACGCGCAGGGCGCCGGCGTGCTAAACGTCAGCGCGTTCACTCCCGGCGATGCTTCGCAAGTTTCTCTTGGCGCTCTGGCTCTCGCTTCGCCCGCGCCGCAGGACCTCGAACTCATGACCAACATCAACACCGAGCGCGCCTCATTTCAATTCGGCACCAGCGCCGCGGGCTCGTGGTTCTCGCTCACCAAACTCGTTCCGTGGGCTAAGCCCGCCCCCTGGTCCCTCATCCGCGGCCACAACTAGTAAGCGTAGCGCTTCCACGCGGCGCTAATTGCAATCGTCAGGTATCCTAACGCGCCGATCAGATAGCTGCACACGTGCGCGAACGCGTCGGCCATGAACGCGGCCTGCTTGTCGAGCGGCAACCCAATCGCCCATGCTTGCACTGCGGGCAGGCTGCCGGTGTTGACCATCCATGCGCCGAGGAATCCCGCAGCCAGGGAAGTCGCGGCCATGATTAGCGCCAAGATGACCAGCGGCCGGACGAACTTTCGCCACGAGAGCTTTGGCAGGGACCCAGCGCGCCCGGCAATCGCGAAGGCAACACCTACGATCGCGCCCGCCCACCACGTGGCAATCACGCCCCACGCGAGCGCGAGCAGCGTCAGCGAACCGGTGTTGAAAATGTGCGGATGCGCCACCGTGAAATATTCAGGGCAGATGCGAATGGTGATCTGGTCCATCGCCATGCCGTAGAGAATCGCAGCGCCCGTCGGCAGCAAAATAATTTTCATCGCTTCGCGTGAAAATGGCTCACGCGAAAACACTTTGCGTGAAAACAGTTCGCGCAACACCCACGCCGATTTGAATTTCGCCGCGGTCACAATTCTTGCTCGCGCGCATCTTATCATTCCGTCCGTATTTGCGTGCGTTGCGGCTTTGTGATTTAGCCCCGTCACTTGTCGCTGGCTTGCCCTGAGCGCTGTCGAAGGGGCACTCGTCACTTTCTTTATGCTGAACATCCCCCAAATCGAGGCGCTTAAGCGCGTCAACACGCATCTTTACGAATCGCTCAAGCGCGTAGTCTCCGGCGTCAACAATCTAAAACTCTCACTCGACTCCGGCGTCACCGACGGTGCGGACTTCGCGCGCGTTTCCTCCGCCGCGCTCACGCAGAATAAAGTTGATCCCGCAAAATCCGGCGTGCTGATGAAAGGCTCGCTGCCGCCAACGTGGTCCGGCGCGTTCACCTACGCCAGCACCACTTCGAGCATCACCTGGACGTGGACAACCCTCGCGATTCTTCGTGCCGACGGCACGCAGACGCAAATCGCCGATGGCTCGCTCACGGTGAGCGGACTCGCTCCCGCGACAACCTATTTTTTCTATCCTTACTGGGATGAAACGCAGTTCGTGCTGACATTCGTCGCCGGCGGGGCAGGGACTCCCGCGAACGCGCAGGCTGCAAAAACAATCGCCGCCGCGCAGCAGCAAGCGTTGCAAGGGCGCATTCCGCTCTCCGCGGGCGCCGTGACTGCTGCCACAACTTCTTCAGGAACCGGCGGCGGCTCCGGCGGCGGCGCCGGCTCGTGCCTTCGCGGAAACGTGCTGGTGCTCACCAAACATCGCGGCCTCGTGCCCCTTGAGAGAGCGCGCGTCGGCGATCACATTCGCGGGCGCGAATCGTGGACGCAAATCGTTCGCCACGAAGTTCACCAATGCGAAACCTTCGTGCGCCTCACGCTTTCCAACGGCGACACTGTTGACGTCACACCGCATCACGTTTTTACGCTCGTTGACGATGCGCCGGTGCGCGCCGAACGCCTCTGCCTCGGCGATATTCTCGTGGGACGCCATGGCTGGCTCACCTTAAAAAGAATCGAAGTGATTGTCGAAGAGGGGACAAAGGTCATCGTCACCTGCGAGCCAGATCACGAATTCTTCGCCGGCCGCACCGACGCGAGCGTCTTGACCCACAACTACAACTTTTCTTCGTAGCCGATAGCATTAACGCGGACCTCTTGAATCGCTTTAGCGGCCAGCAGCATGGATTTTTGTAGCTCATGTCCTCTTTGCGTTTTTTTGCGAACTGGCACGAGGCCGTTGCGGTGGGTCGTTCTTTAGACCGGCCCAAACGCGTTTTTGCGTGATTGGCGCGGGAGCGTAGCACGCGGCCGATTCGAGCAACTTTATATGACGGGAAAACGATATTACCTCACAACTTTGGCCGCCTGGCAGCGCCACGCACCGCATTGCGCCGAAACCCACTTCATCGTGCTCGATTCCGCCGTAGCTTCATTCTCTGAAAGCTCAGTGGCACAGACTTCAGCCTGTGCGCATCTGGCTGACGCCCAAATTCTCGCGCTCGTCACCGCGGACGAAGCCGCGCACATCGCGCTCGAAAACGACGCCGAAGTCGAAGCGCTTCCGCATCTTCTCGCGCGCACGGCCATTTCCGAACGCGCCGCCGCCGCTCTCGCGTCCTTCGGTGTCAACACCGGCGATGATACTTTCACCGTCGCCGAAAAACTCGCGCGCGTGAATCCGCTCCTGCGCCACCGAGTGTTTTGATGACTGTGCGCGAGTACAATGACGCGGATCTCGACGCGCTGTTGGCCATGCATCGCGCGCAAGGTTTCGACTATCCATTCCCCGACTTGCGCGACCCGATTTTCGTCAGCAAACTCGTCCTTTGCGAAGGCAGCGGGGCGAATTCATCTGCGAGCGCCCACGGGGAAGGGAACTGCGACGCGCCAAAGGAAGGACGAGTCGTGATGGCCGCTCTTGCGCGCCTGACTTGCGAAATGTACCTGCTCGCCGATCCGCACGCGGGCACGCCGCGCCAGCGTTACGCGCGTTTGCTCGAATTGCATCGCGCCGGAGCCGCCGATTTGCGCGCACGCGGCCTCGATGACGCGCACGCTTGGCTCCCGCCGCGCATCGCCAAACGCTTTGGCCGCCGCCTCGAAAATCTCGGCTGGCTCCGCGACAATGCCTGGACGCCCTACTGCCTCCCTCTCCGCTAGCAAATTTGCGCGCTTCCTGCTAATGAGGGCTATGCACACTTGTCTTTCATCACCTTTACACTGGCTTTGACCAGCTTCTTCTAGCTAACCGTCACTCGTCACTAGCCGCTGCGCTGTCCTCGCGCGAATACAGCAACGCCATCGCGCGCGCATCGTCACAAATCATTCGGAGGTCACCTATGAGCCGAGCCGCACAGCAGAAAACGCAGCAACTGACGCAGCAGCAGCTCGCGTCGCAGAACCAACTCATCTCGCAGGCCAATCAGCAGGGGCAGCAGGATCGCTCTTTGCTCATGCCGGGCGTCGAGCAATTGCTCAACAGCCCCGGCTACACGCCCGCCGAACAATCCGCCATCGAACAGCAGGGCATGGGCGCAGCCCGCACCGCCTATGATGCCTTGCGCGAAACGGCGGCGAATCGCGTTGCGCGTACCAACAACGCCGCAGGCTACAACGCGCTCGATTCCCAACTCAGCCAGCAGGAAGCGCAAACGGTCGCCAATCAGGCGCAGTCCGACCAAGTGCTTTTCGCCAACGAGAAAATCGGCCAGCAGCTCGCCGGCCTCAACGCGCTCGGCAGCACTTACAACATCGACACGAACTTGCTCGGCCGCGCCATGGGCGTCCCGCCCGAATTGCTCAACGTTCAGGAGCAATCCTCGAAAGGCTCGAGCATTGGCTCGATTCTCGGCGGCGCCGGCCTCGCCGCCGGCACGCTCTTCGGCTAACTGGTGGCACGGACGTGCCGCCGAGGCAGCCTCTCTCCTTGCATGTTTTCCGTGGCATGACGCGCACTTGGTCGCATTACAAAGCTGTTAAACTAATGGCGCGATGAACGTAACCCTCGCAGCGCCGCGCAAACAATCGCGCAACTTGCCTCCCGGTCCGCGTGGGTGGCCCGTTTTCGGCAACGTGCCGTTCCCCGGCGCGGACTGGCTCGCTGGCTTTGAGCGCGCCGCGCATCAATTCGGCGACGTGGTTTATTTTCAATTTCTTCATGTCCCGATGATCATGCTCGTTCATCCTGACGCCATCGAATCCGTGCTGCTCACCGACCCCGCAAATTTCCTGAAATCCCGCGATTATCGCGCGCTCGCGAAAGTCCTCGGCAACGGCCTGCTCACCAGCGAGGGCGAAGAGTGGCGCGCGCAGCGCAAAATGTTGCAGCCCGCATTTCGGCGCGAAAACATTCTCGGCTATGCGCCGGTCATGTCCGATTGCGCCGCGCGCATGATGGACTCCTGGCGCGACGGCGAAACGCGCGACCTTCATCAGGAAATGATGGCGCTCACCGTCGAGATCGTCGCCAAAGCCCTTTTCGGCGCGGACATTTCCGCCAGCACAGAGCGCGTCGGCGCGGCCCTCGAGACCGCCATGCAGCAGTTCACGCGCATCGCCGGCTGGGCGTTCCTCTTGCCCGATAATTT
>DASYYQ010000147.1:0-7457 GCA_035933545.1 Candidatus Acidiferrales bacterium
AGTCAACCTTTGGGACGAGGAAATCGTTTACGGCTCGTTCGAACGCACTCTCGATCTTCCTGAGGGCGTAGTGGTTGACAAGCTCACTGCCGAGTATCAGAACGGCATGCTGGAGATCACGGCGCCGGTCGCTGCGGCCGCCATGCCGCGGAAAGTGGAAATCAAAATGGCGCCGATTGCAAAGCAAATTGCCGCCTGAAATTCAGAAGGTACTAGCGGCCCGGAGCGGGATTCGCTCCGGGCTACTTTTTTTTGAACGAGCCAGTAAAAAACGAAGAGCAGATTCAAGAGCCGACAAAACCAGATGATATCTAGCCGCGGGCAGTCAGCACCGGACACCCAGCATGAGCGACCACGTTATGGGCTATGGCACGCTCAAGGTGCGTCGCCGCGGCGAGCCGGCGAGAGGCGCTGCGAACACCGAGCACGATCAAATCCGCGCCTTGGTTTTTGGCTATCTCCGCGATCCGGATGCGCGGCTCCCCTCGATCCACGATCACCTCAGGGCGGCACCACAGGTCCGCATCCTTTGGAAGAATCCCTTCCAAACGAGATTGCGCGTCACCTGGCGAAGTTTCAGTATGCTTTTTTCTGCCGCTCCGCGCATCTTCAGGAACAACGTGCAGCAGAATGAGGTGAGCCTGATTTTCCTGAGCAAGCGATAACGCATAGGGCCACGCAGCCAGTGAGTGAGCTGAAAAATCAGTGGCGAAAAGTACGCGATGGAAACGCGCATCGTTGTGCGCACGAGAACGCACACCTGGACCGATAGTCAGAACCGGCACGTCGGACCGCCGGAAAATCTCCTCGGCGACCGAGCCAAGAAGAAACTTCTGCGCGCCCGTTCGGCCGTGCGTTCCCAAAACGAGCAGATCGATGTCGTCGTCCGCAATTTCCCGCTCGAGCGACGGCCATACAGCAATGTCACGCTCGATGCTCACATCATGCGGCAAGCCGGAGAGTTGCGATTCGATTCGCTGCATCTCCGCCTGGGCGCGTTCCTCATCGCTTTCGATAGCCGCAACGGTGAACTCCGGCGTGTAGTATGCGCTCGGTGTTGGCAGCAGAACGTGAAATGCATGCAATTTCGCCCCGTATGTCCGAGCGACGCCCATTGCAAAGGGCAGCGCTGCTTCGGAAGGCTCGGAAAAATCGGTGAGTAATAGGACATTCTTGAAGGTAATTCGCGAGCCGGTCTGAAGTGTAGTCATCGGCGTTTCTCCATAAACCACAATGCAAGAGATGGCCTAAGCCTGCTGTGACCGAAATCACGGCCTCAGGTGAGCGCTATCACAGATGTGTGTTGCGCGGCGGCCTCATTTTCATTCAGACATGACTGCGTCCCTTGTTTGTCGTGAGCTTGCGCCGTCCAAATAGTGTTTGGGCGTCACACCTCGATGTGACCTTCGTCACCGCAGATTCGCTAAGGCCTTGCAAAACTATGAGTTGTTTGTTCACGAGATCGATGGCGTTGGAGACCGGCGGAAGTGAAAGTTCTACTACCAATTGATTCCTCGAGCGCATCAAGGAGCGTCATTGCCGAGGCGGCAGCCAGAGTGTGGATTGCCGGCACGACGTTTTGTGTGCTTCACATCGTGGACATCGCCGGCCTGAGCCGCTTCGCTGGGATGATCGAGCAAGAGAAGAGCGCCGCGGAAGTTCTAGTTGCCTCCGCAGCGGCAGAAATGTCTCAGGCGGGATTCGATGTGAGCACAGAGGTGCTGACTGGTTTTCCGCGCACGGCTGTCGTCCGCTATGCGAAACAATACGGGGCCGATCTGGTCATGATTGGCTCGCATGGACAAGGCTCAGTCGCGCGGCTTCTGCTCGGCAGCGTGGCCCAGGCAGCGTTGCGCGCAGCGTCATGTTCCGTCGAGATTGTGCGGCAAAAGCCCAAACGGCCGCTCGCTTCAGCCGATCGGATGAAGATTCTGCTTGCGACGGATGGCTCCGATGGCGCAATGGCCGCCGCGAAATCGCTGGCGGCTCGGCCGTGGCCCGCGGGTAGCAAAATCAAAATCATCAGCGTGGTTGAACTTATTGCGCCGGGCGGCGAGATGAGCGCCGCGTCATCTTCGGCAATTTATCCCATGAGTCTGCTCGATGAAATATGGAATGACGCTCGCGTGCGCGCCCGGGAGGCCGTAGCGGACGCGAGAAAGACGCTCGATGCTGCAGGGATGAAAATTATTGACGGAGCGGAAACGCCGGAGGGCGACCCTCGACTTGTCCTGTTGGAAAAAGCAAGCGAGTGGGATGCGGACTTGATTGTTCTTGGCTCCCACGGGCGGCGCGGTATCGACCGCATGCTTATGGGAAGCGTCTCTGAGTCCGTTGCGCTGCAGGCGCCCTGCTGCGTCGAAGTGGTCCGGGAATAGCGAAAGTGAGCGCGATTGTGAATTCAACCTCCACAGTCGGGAGATTGCCTGAATTTAACAAGGTTAGCCGTGTTCGAGTCAATGCGACCCGTCCCAGCAAGCGCTGGGTATCCCGCTTGACAGGACCAACCGCGATTTCGGCGCTGGCAATTGTCGGCATTTTTGCTCACTTGATTCTCCGGTACGTGCTTGGAATGAGTCGCCCCGTTTATCTGGCGCCCCTCGTCGCCGTGCTGATCCTCGGCGGCCTTCCTCTAGTTATCACGTTGGTAAAGAAGGCGGTGAAACGAGAGTTCGGCTCCGACTTGCTTGCCGGCCTATCGATCGTCACCGCAGTGCTGCTAGGCGAATATTTGGTAGGGGTGATTGTGGTGCTGATGCTTGCCGGAGGCACAGCCCTCGAGGAATTCGCGTCGCGCCGCGCGTCGTCGGTGCTGGACGCGCTGGCCAAGCGCATCCCGGAAACCGCGCACCGCAAAGCGGGCGTGAACGTCGAAGATGTAGCGCTCAATTCCATTTGCATCGGCGACTCGCTGGTTATTTTTCCGCACGAGATTTGCCCCGTCGATGGCGTGGTTGTCGAAGGACACGGGGAAATGGATGAAGCCTATCTGACGGGCGAGCCGTTTGAAATCTCCAAAGCGCCCGGTTCTCTGGTGATCTCGGGAGCGATTAACGGTGAGTCTGCTTTGACGGTTCGCGCCGAAAAACTGGCGGTCGATTCGCGATACGCCAAGATCGTAAGTGTGATGGAGCAAACAGAGCGGCTCCGGCCGCGAATGCGGCGGCTAGGCGACAAACTGGGCGCGTGGTACACGCCGATTGCTCTTTTTCTGGCGGGTGCCACATGGATGGTGACGCACGAGTCGCACCGTTTTCTTGCAGTTCTCGTCGTTGCGACGCCATGTCCGCTTCTGATTGCTATCCCTGTTGCCGTGATTGGAGCGGTATCGCTCTCGGCGCGCCGCGGCATCATCATCAAAAATCCTGGCATCTTGGAAGAGGTCGATCAGTGCCGGACTTTGATATTCGATAAAACCGGGACGCTGACCTACGGGAAACCGAAGCTGTCTGAAATTGTTTGCGCGCATCGATATCATGAAAATGTCGTGCTGCAGCGCGCCGCCAGCGTCGAATTCTATTCGAAGCATCCGCTTTCTGGCGCGATTCTGAATGCTGCGCGAAAGGCCGGCTTAACTCTTGAACCCGCTTCAGAGATCAGCGAGCGCCCCGGTGAAGGTCTGCGCGGAACGGTCGCGGGACAAAATATCTGGATCACAGGCAGGGCCAAAGTACCGCAGGACTTGGCGCTGCCACCGGCGCAAAGTGGGCTTGAATGCCTGGTGTTCTTGGACGGCAAATTCGCCGCTGTATTTCGTTTTCATGATGCGCCGCGGAGCAGCAGCCGTCATTTTGTGGGCCACCTGAAGCCGCGGCATGCGATCAACAAGGTGATGCTGGTGTCGGGCGACCGGGAATCCGAAGTGCGGCTGCTCGGCGGGCTGGTCGGCATTTCAGAAGTGCATTCGGCGAAGAGTCCCGAAGAGAAAGTCGAAATTGTCCGCGAAGAAGCAAAGAAGCAGAAAACTCTCTTCGTGGGCGACGGTATTAATGACGCGCCTGCCATGCAGGCGGCGACCGTGGGCGTGGCGTTCGGTATAAGCAACGATGTCACGTCGGAAGCAGCCGACGCGGTTGTGCTCGAAACTTCTTTGGAGAAAGTGGATGAATTGATCCACATAGGCCATCGTATGCGCAACATCGCTCTGCAAAGCGCCGTCGGAGGGATGGCCCTGAGCATTTTGGGCATGATCGCGGCTGCTTTAGGCTATTTGCCGCCCGTCGCTGGGGCAATCGCGCAGGAAGTGATTGACCTGCTGGCTGTGCTGAACGCAGTGCGGGTCACGTTGCCGTTCAAGGCTTTGACGGATTTCTGAAGGTGCAAGCTTCTTCCACATTTCGTAAGATTCAGCAGCAAGCGCCTAGGGCGATGGTTGAAACGAAGAACACGAAAAAAACGGGCGAGCGCACGGCGCTGGAGTCGTTTTTCGCGCCGAATTCCGTTGCGGTAATTGGCGCTACGGAACGCCCAGGCAGCGTTGGGCGCACAATTCTTGCTAACCTTTCGAACGGAACATTTTTAGGAAAAGTTTATCCTGTGAATCCCCTCCATTCGCAGGTTCTCGACCTTCCTTGCTTTGGCAGCATCGGCGCAGTCCCCGAAAAAGTGGATTTGGCGATTATGGTTACTCCGGCGCGGACGACTCCCGGGCTGGTCAGAGAATGCGTTGAAGCCGGCGTACGCTCCGCAATCATTATTTCCGCGGGATTCAGAGAACTCGGGCCAAAAGGAGCGAAACTCGAGAGTGAGATTCAAGCAGAGCTTCGCCGCGGCGACATGCGGCTGGTTGGACCAAATTGCCTTGGCATGATGAATCCCAGGCTCGGCTTGAACGCCACTTTCGCAGAGCACCTGGCGCAGCCAGGAAATGTGGCGTTTCTGAGCCAAAGCGGCGCGTTACTGACAGCGATTCTCGATTGGAGCCTTCAGGAAGAAGTCGGATTTAGCGCGATTGTCTCGACAGGCTCAATGCTCGACGTCAATTGGGGTGATTTGATTTCATTTTTCGGCGAGGACCCGCAGACACAGAGCATTCTTTTGTACATGGAATCAATCGGAGACGCCCGTGCATTTCTTTCGGCGGCGCGTGAAGTGGCGTTCAGTAAGCCCATCATTGTGATCAAGGCGGGGCGCTCCGAAGCCGCGTCGCATGCAGCCAGTTCGCATACCGGAGCGCTTGCAGGCAACGATGCAGTTTTCGACGCAGCCTTCCAGCGATGCGGCGTCTTGCGCGTTCAGAACATCTCGGACTTATTTTACATGGCCGAGGTGCTGGGCAAACAGCCGCGTCCGCGTGGCCCGAGGCTCATGATCCTGACAAATGCGGGCGGTCCTGGCGTGCTGGCGACGGACGCGCTGATCGCTACCGGTGGCGAACTTGCGTTGCTGTCCAACGAATCCATGGCCGCATTGAACAAAATTCTTCCGTTGCATTGGAGTCACAACAATCCAATTGACATCCTAGGTGACGCCGATCCGAAGCGCTTCGCTGGCGCGCTGGAGATTGTCCTCAAAGATCCCGGCAGCGATGGGCTGCTCGCAATTTTGGCGCCGCAAGGAATGACCGATCCTGCGCACATGGCTGAGAAGATGAGGCCATATTCGAAAAACTCCGGGAAGCCAGTGCTTGCCAGTTGGATGGGCGGCGAGGCTGTCGCCGAGGGCCGGGCCATTCTCAATAGCGCAGGAATCCCGACATTTGATTACCCGGATACGGCGGCGCGCGCGTTCAATTACATGTGGCGCTACGCCTACAATCTTCGCGGCCTATATGAAGCTGCTGCGTGCTGCGATGGTTTTCAATACGGTCGAGAGAAAGTAGCGGAAATTCTTTCGTGGGCGATGGCCTCGAACCGCATGCTTCTAACCGAGGTCGAATCCAAGCAGGTGTTGAGTCTTTACGGAATCGCGACAGTCGAAACGAGGGTGGCTCGCAACGAAGAAGAAGCCATCGAGTTCGCGGAAGCAATCGGATTTCCGGTGGTGTTGAAGGTTCATTCGGAAACGGTCACGCACAAGACAGATGTTGGCGGCGTGAAACTCGATCTTCAAAATCGAGAGGCGGTTCGTCAGGCATTTCGAGCGATTCGCTCGGCTGTAATGGCCGCGGCGGGCGCGCAGAACTTTCTGGGAGTTACCGTGCAGCCGATGGTGCGCTTGGATGGATATGAGCTAATTCTAGGGAGCACTGTTGACGCGCAGTTCGGGCCGGTAATTTTGTTTGGGTCCGGAGGGCAACTGGTGGAAGTCTACCGTGACCGCGCTCTGGCCCTTCCGCCGCTCAATACCACGCTGGCGCAGCGGCTAATGGAGCAAACGCGAATCTTTGGCGCGCTCAAAGGAGTTCGGAGACGCACCCCGATCGACATTCTTAAACTCGAACAGCTTCTAGTGCAGTTCAGCCAGCTCGTTGTGGAGCAGCCGCGAATCAAAGAAATCGACATCAATCCACTTCTCGCAACTCCAGAGCGCTTGCTGGCGCTCGATGCGCGAATCGTTCTGCATTCACCAGGAATTGACGATAAAGATCTCCCGCATCCGGCAATCCGCCCATATCCCGCACAATACATGGCGCGTTGGAAGATGCAAAACGGCGAAGAGGTTCTGATTCGCCCGATTCGGCCCGAGGATGAGCCGCTGATGGTGAAATTCCACCAGTCGCTTTCTGACCAGAGCGTCTATCTTCGTTACTTTCACATGGAGAACTTGAGCGCGCGTGTGGCTCATGATCGGCTGATTCGGAAATGTTTCATCGATTATGACCGGGAAATCGCGCTTGTGGCCGAGCGGCTCGCACAGGAAACCGGCCGGCATGAGATCATGGCCGTAGGCCGGTTGAGTAAGTTCAACGGCGCCAAAAAAGGCGAAGTGGCCGTGCTGGTCAGCGATTTGTATCAGCATCAAGGTGTGGGAACTCAGCTTTTGCGGCAGTTGATCGATGTGGGGCATCATGAGGGACTTCGAGAAATTATCGCGAATATACTTCCCGAAAACATCGCCATGCGCGCCTTAGCAAATCACTTTAATTTTAAAGTCCGCGACACCGCAGAACTTGGGATGATCATCGCCTACCTTCCTATTGACTAGCGATAAGCGATAAAGAAGAGACGAAGGAAAGGAAAGAGAATGTGGCCGTCGAGACGCGGACGGTACGTTGCGCGAATCTTTTCGCGATATTCGGCGAGAAATTTGTCCCGGTCAATATCATCCGTTAGGGCGGCGAGGTAGGGACGCATGCCTGTGCCCTTGTACCATTCGACCACCGCTTCGGCGTTGGGCAAAACGTGGATATATTCCGTTTGCCACAAATCGATCCGCGAGGCCAAGGGCGCAAGCAGGTCATAATAAAATTCGGAATCCTGCGAATGCCAGCTGCGCACGCGACCAGTGGGAAACCATTTTCGCCACGCCAGCGAGGCAGCCATTTCACGCAACAGGCGATGAGCCGGCCGGTCGAG
>DASYYQ010000071.1:0-2408 GCA_035933545.1 Candidatus Acidiferrales bacterium
CGCAGCGTCGGCGTTTGACATAGAGACGTCGCAGCGTTGCTTTCGCGAATTTCCAGGGCGATGCGTCGAAACCAATCCAATTCTCGGCCAGCGCCGGCCGCGCGGGTACGCAGTGAATGAAGCTTTCGATTTCGCGCTCGCATTTGGAATGCATCGGGCGCGTGCGCGATCGCGCGTCTGGTGGACGCCACAAATCGTTCCCGAAGCTGAGCACGTGGCGCTCGGCATTCGCAATTTGCGCGCACATCTGACGCCAATGAAGTGCGCCACCAGCGCGAACATTACAATATGTTCCGGCGGAGCGCTGCAGTTCTAAATCGCGAACAACTCGGTTGCGAAGCAACGATTTAACTCGTCACTTGTCACTGGTGTTCAATGCCATTCCGCCTCGGCAAACTGCCGCCGCGTCTCGATCCTCGCACGCTGCAACTCGCAGACTACCTGCGCGCGCCTCGCAACGCATCATCGGGGCAGGGAATTGGCCTGCCCGCAAAACGCGCCCTCGCGCCCGCTCCTCGCTCCGTCGACTGGACCGCAAAAATCTCCTCCTGGCCCATGTTCTCCAACGACACGCTCGGCGACTGCACCACCGCCGCCGCTGCGCACATGATCCAGTGCTGGACCGCCAACGCCGGCGACGCCTTCACACCCACCAACCCGCAAGTCATCGCCGCATATTCCGCAACCGGCGGCTACATCCCCGGCGACCCGGCCACCGACAACGGCGCCGTCGAGCTCGACGTTTTGAATTACTGGCGCCAGCAGGGAATTGCCGGCCATAAAATCGCCGCCTACGTTTCCTTCAGCGCGCAAAATTTCGAACACACTCGCGCCGCCATCAATCTCTTCGGCGGAATTTACATCGGCCTCGCCCTCCCGCTTTCCGCGCAAAATCAGGACGTGTGGGAAGTGCCCTCGTTTATCTCGCGCCTTTTTAGCGAAGCGAATGGCGCGCGTCAGAAATGGGCTAAATTCTTAGGGGGTCGGAGCTTCAGCTCCGACATCACTCGCTCCAAGTCAGTGCGGGCTTTAGCCCGTGAAGATCATGCTTTTCGCGTCGAATCCCCGACTCAGGATAACCCCCGCGGCAACACTGAGCCAGGCTCCTGGGGCGGCCATGCCGTTCCCATCCTCGCGTACGATTCCGACGCGCTCACTTGCATCACCTGGGGCGCAAAAAAGCGCATGACCTGGGATTTTTTCGCGCGCTACTGCGACGAATCCTACGCCCCGCTCAGCCGCGACTGGCTCAACGCACAGGGAAAAGATCCACAAGGACTGGACATAGCCGCGCTCCAAGCCGATTTGCGCGAACTCACCGCAACCGCGAAATCCCCGCAATAACCGCGGCAGGGAACTGCCCCGCCCCTCAGCGTTGTCTGGGCTTGCTCGGTCAGTACTCCGCTTGCGGCGCCCCTCTTGTGGCATAGGATGTTGTCACCGCCAGCGCAATAGCTACGATAAGCAAAGCTGGCACGTCTCCCAGCAGATGCCCGCGATGCTCCGGAAACTGCACCGCCTGCGCAGCCATAATGCCGCCATGCACTACGCTCGACCATACCGTGAACCAAATCAGGCTCAAATTCTTCAGCGGCCGGCGCGCCCCCAGCAGCAGGAAAACGCCTAGCGTTGCGTAGACCCCCAGAATCATCTCCAGATACATTGAACGGCCGCTCAGGTGCCACGCCCACCCCGACGGCCACAGTATCGTCAGAGGATATATCCCCACGATGAAGATAATCCCTACGGCTACCATCACGATTTGAAGCGGCATAACCCTGCTATTCTCGTTCATAGGATTTCCTCCGCAGTTTTCGGTGTTTCCAATTCCTGATGGGCCTTGCGTTCCTTGTGGCGGGATTAAAACACAGAAAACAGGTTCTGAACAGCTCGTTTGCAAGGAAAAAAATGCCCGATGCTCCCAACTATTTCGCGAAGGTCATCGCCGCCGAGCACGCCGTCAAATCCGGCGAACTCTCGCCATGGCCAAAGGCCGTGATCATCGGCTGTCCGCATTGCGGCCGCGCAACGAAATTATGCATCCCTCCATTCACCTTCGACGCTGAACTAAGAAACATGTTGCTCCCGCCAAACACCGCCGCGCGGCTAGCCTGCGGCGCCGTCGTTTCCCTTCGCGCCGGCGAATTCGTCATCCATTCCCATTGCGTGCAAAACGCCCGCAGCGCCCGAAGTGCCGCCCCCGCTAGCACCTGAAAGGGAACTGGCAGGGGCCCCGGGATGACAAGTTTGCGTCTGTGTTCTCAGTAAAATTACACTCGTCGCTTTTTCCAGCCGCCGCCTTTCCAGAGTATCGATTCCCGCCAAACGCATTTCCTTCAGCCAGCGATAGGGCGAGCTTTCCATCCGCAGCAGTTTGCCGAAGGCCGCTCGCCGCGATCTCCACACAT